>ANAW01000108.1:0-65034 GCA_000340945.1 Nocardiopsis synnemataformans DSM 44143
CGGTCTCCCCCGGCAGGGCGCCGGGGCTGGGCCCGTGCCCGGCGGGCACGTACTCGGCGGTGGCCACGAGGGAGGCCAGGAAAGCGGCGGGGTCGGTGCCAGGACGCAGCACGGCGCTGGCGGCCAGGCGGCCGTGGCGGACCACGCAGGTCTCCCAGCCCGCAGCGGTGCGGCGGGAGGCGACCAGGTGGGCGACCGCGGCGATGGCCGAAAGTCGCTGGGCGCGCCGGGCCCCGCGCAGGAACGCGGTGAGGCGGTCGCGCAGGTGCGCGGCCTCCTCGTAGCGCAGGGCGGCGGCGAGCTCACCGATGCGCGCGGTGTGCGCGTCCACCACGGCGGCGGGGTCGCCGGTCATCGCGACGCGGGCGGCCTCGGCGTGCACCGCGTACTCGGCCGCGCTCTCGCTGCCGTCGCAGGGCGCGCCGCAGCGGCCCAGCTGGGCCACCACGCACGGACCCGTCCACCGCGCGCCCGAGGTGACCACCTCCGGGGGGACGGGGGTCGCGTCCCCGCTCCCTCCGGCGGCCGCCTCGCGGGGCCGGAAGGTGTGCGCGCACTGGCGCAGCGGGAAGACCTGGAGCAGCGCCTCCCTGGCCCGCTCGGCCTCGCGCGGCGAGGCGTAGGGGCCGATGTGGGCCGCGCCGTCGCCGCCGACCGCGCGCACCACGGACAGGCGCGGGAAGGCGTCGGCGGTGAGCCGGACCCACGAGGCGCGCTCGGGGTTGCGCGAACGCCGGTTGTAGGGCGGCTTGCGTTCGGCGATGACGCGCAGCTCGCGGACGGAGGCCTCCAGCTCGCTGGAGCACACGATGGGGGTCACGCCCGCCACCAGGCCCGCCATCTCACGGATGCGCTGGCGGCTCTCGGCCGCGGTGAAGTAGGTGCGCACCCGGCGGCGCAGGTTCTTGCTCTTGCCGACGTAGAGGCTGGCGCCGCGGGCGTCGGTGAACACGTACACGCCCGGCTCCTCGGGCAGGTCCTCGGCCAGGTGGCGCCTGCTGCGCTGGGCCTTGGTGGGCGGCTTGCTGACCGCCCGCAGCTCCTCCACGCTGGACACGCCCATGGGGCGCAGGCGCTCCACGAGCCCGTGCAGGACGCCGACGGTGGCGCGGGCGTCCTCCAGGGCGCGGTGGTTGGGGGCGACCGGGACCCCGAAGTAGGCCGCCAGCGTGGCCAGCCGGTGGTTGCGCGTCTCGCCGCGCGCGAGCACGGCGCGGGCCAGGCGCAGCGTGTCCACGACCGGGTAGCCGGGCCAGTCCGTGCCGTGGCGCTCGCACGCGGCCTTGAGGAAGCCGGTGTCGAAGGGCGCGTTGTGGGCCACCAGCACGGTGTCCGGTTCGGCGTCGAGGAAGGCCAGCAGCCGGGGCAGGACCTCCTCCATCGGCGGGGCCGAGGCCACCATCGACTGGGTGATCCCCGTCAGGAGGGTGATGTTGGCCGGTATGGGGGTACCGGGATCCACCAGGGTGGCGAACTCGCCGACGACCTCGCCGCCGCGCACCCTGACCGCGCCGACCTCCGTGATCCG
The DNA here is from genome assembly GCA_000340945.1 of Nocardiopsis synnemataformans DSM 44143. GTDB lineage: Bacteria > Actinomycetota > Actinomycetes > Streptosporangiales > Streptosporangiaceae > Nocardiopsis > Nocardiopsis synnemataformans. The sequence goes on from ANAW01000108.1 coordinate 1,529, forward strand.
GGAGCCGCTCGCGCTGGTGCCGGTGGTCTCCAGGTCCAGCACCACGAAGGTCGCCGCGGCCAACGGCGTACCGAGGTCGCTGATGCTGGTTTGGACGCCGGCGGGCGCCGCGGACTGTCGAACCACCCGGTCAGGGTAGTCGGCGGCGGGGACAACCCGTCGGAATACGGTCTGACCTGCCCGACATGCAAAGATGTGGGTCATCGGGGCGGCGGCCGGGCCGCCGCCCCGCCAGAGCACGACACGAGGGAGGAACCGTGGGGATCGCGATGCCGGGTGACAGTGAGCGGTGGCGGTGCACCGGATGCGGCAATCTCACACGGTTCGACGTGACCCGGACCGTGCGCTCCCAGGACTACGTCCACCTGGACCTGGCCGGTGAGGGCGGCGTCGAGGAGCGCACCGTGCTCTCCGAGACCGTCGAGCGGGTGCGGTGCCGCTGGTGCGGCGCCACCGACAGCGTCGAGATCATCGCCCGCCCCGACGCCGACCGGTCGGTCCCCGGTTCCTCGGCGGAGAGCCCGACGGGTCAGGCATGAGCGCCCGCCCCGGTGCGGGCGGCGACTCCGACGGCGGCGACCCGCTCGACGGGGACGCCCACCCGGCGGACGGCGGCGGCCACGGCGTCAGCGATGACGGCGGCGGCCACAGCGGTGACGGCAGTGACAACAGCGCGGACAGCGACGGCGGTGACGGCGGCGAACGGCTGACCAGACCGCTGCCCGAAGCGGTGCGCGCCCGGATCGTCGAGTACGGCTCGGACGTGCTCGGCGGCATGCGCGCGAGCGACCTGCCGCCGCTGCTGCGCAGGGTCGCCAGGTTCGAGCCGCGCCGCAGGGCCCGGCTCGCCGGACCGCAGATCGCCGCCCAGCTGGAGAGCGACGAGGCCTTCCGGGGCATGGTCGCGGCCCGCGTCGACCAGGTGTGGCCCGAGCTGGCCGAGGGCCTGCGCTCGGGCCTGGTGCCCCCCGCGGCCGACCCCGTGGCCGTGGCGGCCTGCGCCTACCTGCTGCGGCCCCCGGGGTGGCCCGGCATCGTCGAGGGCGTCCACCGGGAGCTGGAGCGCCAGACCAGCGCCAAGGAGGCGGACCTGGCCGCGGAGGCCCTGGACGCCGCCCGCCGCCAGCTGGACGAGACCCGGCACGGCCACCAGGAGGAACTGGAGCGGCTGCGGTCCCAGATCAAGGCCCAGCGCACCGAGATCGCCGAGCTGCGCCGCAAGGTGCACACCGAGCGGCAGCGGGCCAAGGAGGCCACCGAGCAGGCCTCCCGGGCACTGAGCGAGACGGCCGGACGCGAGACGGAGTCGGCCGCGCGGGTCGGCGCGCTGGAGTCGCAGAACCGGCGGCTGAGATCGCGGCTGGCCNACGCCCGGCGGGCGGTGCGCGCCGGACGCAACGCCGACGAGGCGCGGCTGCGCGTGCTGCTGGACGTGCTGGTGGAGGCCTCCCACGGTCTGCGCAGGGAACTGGCGCTGCCCACCGTCCTGGACAGCCCGGCCGACCTGCTGGCCGAGACCGAGCAGCAGCGGCGGGTGTCGCTGGGCGGCCTGCCCGACGACGACCCGGGCCTGCTGGAGCACCTGCTCACCGCGCCCCGGGTGCACCTGCTGGTGGACGGCTACAACGTCACCAAGACCGGCTACGGGACCCTGCCCCTGGCCGACCAGCGCACCCGGCTGATGAACTCCCTGGAGGGGCTGGCCAGCCGGACCAAGGCCGAGATCACGTGCGTGTTCGACGGCGCGGACGTGGACACCCCACCCGTGATGGCGGCGGCGCGCCGGGTGCGGCTGCTGTTCAGCGCGCCCGGGGAGACCGCGGACGAGCTGATCGTGCGGCTGGTGCGCGCCGAACCCCCGGGGCGGCCGATCGCGGTGGTCACCTCCGACCGGGAGATCGTGACGGCGGTGCGCCGCGCGGGGGCGCGCGCGGTGCCCTCGACGATCTTCCTGCGCCGTCTGGAGGCGCACGGCTGACGGGTCCGGGCGCCCGCCGCACGGGCGGGCGCGGCCCGGCCCGGGCGCGGCGGGGACGCCTACGCCCCAGACGTTATCCCTTCGTTACCCCGCTCGGCCCGCGGCTCCCTCCCAGGAACGACGCGCCGGCCGCGGACCGCGGCGCGCGCTGTGAACACCGGCACGTACGGGGCCTTGTGGTTGAGCTGTGCAGAACGGTCCGCTAGGTTCTTCCCGGAACGTGAGTGCTCCACCGGACAGCAAGGCCGCGACTGAGCCCGCCGGTCGGGACCCGCACACTCACCCGCCCGCGCCCCCGCGCGGGCCCGTCCCTGTTCTCCCCGCACCCCTATGCGGACTTGCCCGACCCCAAGGAGCGTGGACCGCCATGAAGAACCCCGGTGGACGACGTACGGCTCGCCGATTCGCCGCCACGACCGGAATCAGCGCGGTCGTCGCGAGCACCATGCTCGTCCCGGGCACCGCCTACGCGGAGCCGACCCAGGACGAGGTCGAAGACAAGATCGAGGAGCTGCGCGAGGAGGTCTCCACCGCGGTCGAGGAGTACAACCAGGCCGAGGAGGACCACGACGTCGCCGAGACCCTCTACGAGGACCTCGACGAGCAGGTCGGCGACGAGGAGGAGCGCTACGAGGAGCTGCGCGCCAAGGTGCAGGAGCTCGCCAGCGCCACCTACCAGTCCGGCGACCTGGACTCCATGTCCAACATCCTCTCCTCCGAGGGCCCCGAGAGCCTGCTGGAGCAGAACGCCGACCTGAACTACCTGTCGGAGGCCCAGAAGGCCCAGCTCGACGAGTTCGGCGCCTCCCACGAGCGGCTGTTCGCCCTCAAGGACGAGGCCGAGGCCGCCCTGGAGGAGGCCGAGGGCGCGCTGGAGGAGGCCGAGGAGGCCAAGACCAGCGTCGAGGAGAAGCTGGAGGAGCAGGAGACGCTCCTGGCCGAGTTCCCCAGCTCCGACCCCGCCGCCGAGGGCGCCAACGACAGCGGCGGCCAGTCCTACACCGGCTCCGCCTCGGGCAGCGCGGGCGCGGCCCTGGACTTCGCCTACGCCCAGGTCGGCAAGCCCTACGTCTGGGGCGGCACCGGCCCGAGCGGCTACGACTGCTCCGGCCTGGTCCAGGCGGCCTGGCGCGCGGGCGGCGTCGACCTGCCCCGCACCACCTACGCCCAGGCCGAGGTGGGCAACCGCATCTACGACATGAACGCCCTCCAGCCCGGCGACATCATGTTCTTCTTCGGCGGTCTGAGCCACGACGGTCTCTACGCGGGCGGCGGCCAGATGGTGCACGCCCCCAGCAGCGGCCGCAACATCGAGGTCGTCGGCCTGGCCGCCTACTGGGCGAGCGAGTTCCAGTTCGCCGTCCGCCCCTAGAGGGGGTCCCTCGAAGCACGCAGGGCCGTCACCCGCGGGGTGGCGGCCCGCCGCCGTTTAACGGACAGCAACCCGGTTTTCGGACACACAGCACCAACCGGGGGAACATCACGAAAAGGTTGAGAGCGACCCGGCGGATGCACTAGTGTTCATCGCCGAGCGCGGTTGCCACCTCATTCACCGCCCCCTGGCGGTGACGGCCGCGCCCCGGTCGGGCCGACCCCACTCCCGCGGGTCACGGCCTCCCGCATCCTCCGGGCCCCGCCCGGAAGGCCCCCAGCCCCCGCCCGGCGCATCCCTTGGCCCTTCCCCACGGCATGGGACAAGGGGAGAAAGGTCTACACGTGTTGGCATCCCGTCGTGTCCGCAGGCGCCGCACCGCGGCCCTCTCCTCCCTGACCGCGGCCGCCCTGCTGCTGCCCACCGCGGTGGCCCACGCCGATCCGACGGCCGAGGAGGTCCGCGAGGAGATCGAGACCCTCGAAGAGGAGTACATCGAGCTCAACGCGGCCTACAACGAGGCCAAGGAGACGCACGAGGCCGCCCAGGAGGAGCTGGAGGGCATCCTGGAGGAGATCGAGGCCGCCGAGGAGAAGACCGCCGAACTCGGCCTTGGCGCCCGCCAGCTCGCCAGCTCCACCTACACCGGCGTCGACTTCACCTCCTTCCACCAGCTGCTCAGCTCCACCGGCCCCGAGGACGCCCTGACCCACCAGGCCGACCTGGACTACCTGTCGGCCCAGCACGACGGCAACCTGGAGCAGTACGTCACCGAGCTGGAGAACCTGGAGGTCCTGGAGGCCGAGGCCAGCGCGACCGAGGAGGAGGCCGCCGAGGCCCTCAAGGAGGCCGAGGAGGCCACCGAGGCGGCCGAGGAGGCCATCGACGAGCAGGAGGGCCTGCTCGGCGAGCTGACCGCGGAGGAGCAGGCGGTCGCCACCGAGAACGTCGGCCAGACCGGCGGCGGGGGCGGCGGGGGCGGCGGCAGCTACACCGGCCCCGCCACGGGCAGTGCGGCCACGGCCCTGGACTTCGCCTACGCCCAGGTCGGCAAGCCCTACGTCTGGGGCGGCACCGGCCCCGGCGGCTACGACTGCTCCGGCCTGACCCAGGCCGCCTGGGCCGCCGCGGGCGTCAGCCTGCCCCGCACCACCTACCAGCAGGTGAACGCGGGCCAGCGGGTCTCCTGGGAGAACAAGCAGCCCGGCGACCTGCTGTTCTTCTACCCCGGCGGCAGCGGCCCCGAGCACGTGGGCCTGTACGCGGGCGACAACGTCATGGTGCACGCCTCCACCTCGGCCCGCCCCATCGGCACGGTGACCCTGAACGACTACTACCGCGCCAACTTCGTCACCGCCGTCCGCCCCTGACCGGCGGACCGGCCCCGGTGCCCCGCGACGCACGCCGTCGCGGGGCACCGCCGTCTCCGGACCCGCCACGCACCGCGGCCCCGCACGCGCGGAACACCCCCGCCGGCCCCGCCGCGCCTAGGGCATGCTCGGCGGACACATACCCTGCTACGCGACGCCCCAGCACAACCCTCGCAGCGTTCTCATCAGTCGACAGCCAAACCAGGATGACTCCTTCTTCGGCCTTGCGAGAGCCGCACTGGCTGCGCCGCTCGCGACGGGCAGCATCCACCGAACACGCCCTAGACTCGCCCCTGTGTCGCGAACTCTGATCATCACCAACGACTTCCCGCCCAAGGCCGGGGGCATCGAGGCCTTCGTCCACGAGATGGCCCTGCGCCGCCCCCGCGGCTCCGTCGTGGTCTACTGCTCCTCCCCCGCCCGGGCCGACGCCGCCGCCGACCCCCACTTCGACCTGCGCCAGCCCTTCCCCGTCGTGCGCGACGCCGCACGCGTCCTGCTGCCCACGCCCCGGGTGGCGCAGCGGGCGCGCGCCATCGCCGACCTGGAGGGCTGCGACACGGTGCTCTACGGCGCCGCCGCCCCGCTGGGGCTGCTCGCCGCCGGGCTGGGCGAGCGCACCCCCGTCAAGCGCCAGGTGGCCATCAGCCACGGCCACGAGACCTGGTGGGCCGCGATGCCCGGGTCCCGCGAGGCGCTGCGCCGCATCGGCGACACCACCGACACCGTCACCTACCTGGGCGAGTACACCCGGCGCCACCTGGCCCGGGCCCTGTCCCCCGACGCGGCCGCCCGCATGCGCCAGCTCACGCCCGGCGTGGACACCGAGGCCTTCCGGCCCGGCGTCGGCGGCGAGGAGGTCCGCGCGCGCCTGGGCCTGGGCGACCGCCCCGTGGTGCTGTGCGTGTCCCGGCTCGTGCCGCGCAAGGGGCAGGACACCCTGATCCGCGCCTGGCCCCGCGTCCTGGCCGACGTGCCCGACGCGGTCCTGCTCGTCGTCGGCGACGGCCCCCACCGCCGGAGCCTGCTCTCGGCCGCGCGCGGAACGGACTCGGTGGTCTTCACCGGCTCGGTCCCCCACAGGGACCTGCCGCCCTACTACGACGCCGCCGACGTGTTCGCCATGCCCTGCCGCACCCGTAAGGGCGGTCTGGAGGCCGAGGGCCTGGGCATCGTCTACCTGGAGGCCTCGGCCTGCGGCCTGCCGGTGGTCGCGGGCGACTCCGGGGGCGCCCCCGCCACGGTCCGGGACGGCGAGACCGGCCTGGTCGTGGACGGCTCCCTGCCCGGTCCCTCCGCGCGCGCCCTCATCGCGCTGCTGAAGGACCCCGAGCGCGCCGCCCAGATGGGCGCACGCGGTCGCGCGTGGGTGAGCCGTGCGTGGACCTGGGAGCACACCGCCAGGCGCCTGGACGCCCTCCTGGAGGGCTCCCCGGACCTCCCGGCCTAGTCGCACTGACCACAACGGGCTCACCGAGCCGCCCTCTCCATCGTGATCTTGTACTTATAGCGAGTCTCGACCGCCCAACCTCGCTATAAGTACAAGATCATTGCAGGTCAGGGCATCAGGAGTCACACCGGCAACATTTCCGACCTGCCCGCCTAGTTCTCCTCGCCGTGCACGGAACCGGGGGTGCCCGACCCGTCGGTCACCTGCGGCTCACCGGTGGCGCTGTTGGACAGCCACTCGTCCCAGGACCTCTGCCAGAAGCCCCAGCCGTTGTCCCACTCCAGCTCCCGGTCGGTCCCGGTGGTCTCCAGGACGTCGCCCATCAGGGAGTTCTCGTAGAACCAGCGGGCGTCCTCCACCGACATGTTCGTGCAGCCGTTGGAGGTGTCGGCCGACCCGATCTGACTGTTCCAGGGGGCGGCGTGGGCGAACTCGCCGCTGTTGGAGGTGCGCACCGCCCAGTCCACGTCGAGCTTGTAGTAGTCGGGCGAGTCCTCGGGGATGCCCAGGGTGGCCGCGTCCATGACCAGGGACTCGTACTTCTCCATGGTCAGGTGCGTCCCCGAGGTGGTGGTGTTGAAGCGCTTGGAGGCCTCGCCGTTGCTCACGGGGATGGTGCGCGCCGGCTCGCCGTCGATCTCCACCAGCATCTCGTGGTCGGGCACGTGCATGGTGGCGACCAGCTCACGGCCGACCTCGAACTCCAGGCGGTGGTTCTCGACCCCGTACACGCCCTCGGAGGCCTCCACCCCCGACAGACGCAGATCGACGCTGACCTGCTGGTAGGGGTCCCAGTACTCACGGGGCCGGAACACCGCGGTCTTGTCGCCGACCCAGTTCCAGGCGCCCTCCACCTCCTGTTCGGAGGTCACCTCCATGGAGTTCTCCACCTGGGCCTTGTTGGTCACCGGCAGGTCGAAGTTGACGATGACCGGCATGCCCACGCCGACGGTGTCGCCGGAGGTCGGGAAGTTCGAGGCCAGTTCGAGGCGCTGCCCGGGCACGGCCGCCTCGGTGGAGAACTCCACGACGGCCTCGGAGGCCTCCCCCGCGTCGTCCTCGGCGGTGGCGCGGACGGTGACCGCCGAGCCCGGGTCCAGGTTCCAGTCGCTCACCCACCGGGTGCCGTCCTCGCTCAGGGTGCCGGTGAACTCCCACTGCTCGGCGTCCCCGGCCGCCCCGGCGTCCTCACCCTGCTCCCCGGAGGGGGCCTGCTCGACGCGGACGCCGGTGAGCGAGCCCTCCTCCACCGACACCCGAACCGGGGTGTCGGGGGCGACCGGGGAGGCCCCCTCCTCGGGGGTGACGGTGATCCGCGGCCCGGTCTCGGCCTCCTCGCTGGGAGCCGCCGCGGGCTCCTGCTCGGCGGGGCCGGTGCAGGCCGTCGCGGCGAGCGCGACCGCGACGGCGGCAGCCGCCAGACCGCGGGGTGTGCGAACTCGTCCCTTCACGCCAAGGACCTCCAGCGTCCGTTGCGACGGGACCTCGGCGCGCGGGGCGCACCCGTGTCCGCGGTGCCCTGTCGGATCAGGTCAAGTGCAGGAAAACCCTACCCAGGCAGACGGTCATGTCACACGGGGCGCCGGAGTGAGAGTACGAACAGTCATGACACGGGACGCCGGGGTGGGGGGAGACGGTCATGTCACACGGGAGTCCGCTTTCCCGACCGTGACAGGAAAGACGGCCGGACGCGTCCCGGGGACGCGTCCGGCCGTCGGGCGGGGACCGCCGCGCGGTGCGGCGGCCCGTCCCCCTAGTGCTGGAACTCGTTGCGGTAGTACTCGAAGATCCAGCCGATGGCGGTGAGGATGATGGCGAAGCCGCCGATGAACACCATCCACCAGCCGATCGCCACGCCCACCGCGGTGAACGCCACGGCCAGCGCGACCCACAGCGGCCACGAGCTGTGCGGGCTGAAGAAGCCGTACTCGCCGGAGTTCTCGGCGATCTCCCCGTCCAGCCGCTCCTCCGCGGGAAGCCCGTGGAAGTGCTCGCTGCGGCGGGCCGCCTGCCAGAGCCAGAAACCGATCATCCAACCGAAGCCGATGGAGACCACCAGGGCGGTGGTGCCCGTCCACTCGATCGCGCCGGTGTCCTGCCAGGACCAGTACACGTACAGGGCGGCGGCCAGACCGAAGAAGGTCGAGACGCCCATGAACAGATAGGCCTGCGTCTTCATTGCGCCCTACTCCTTCGTGACGCCCACCGGGACGGCGCCCGGGGCCGCGGCGTGCGGGTGGTTCAGGTCGAACGCGGGACGCTCGGAACGGATCCGCGGCAGCGACGTGAAGTTGTGCCGCGGCGGCGGGCAGGACGTGGCCCACTCCAGCGAGCAGCCGTAACCCCACGGGTCGTCCACGGTGACCAGCGGCGCCTTCTTGGAGGTGATGTAGATGTTCCAGAAGAAGATCAGCGTCGAGGCCGCCAGCACGAACGAGGAGACCGAGGAGATCTGGTTGAGCTCGGTGAACCCGTCACTGGGCAGGTAGTCGGCGTAGCGGCGCGGGAAGCCCGCGGCGCCCAGCCAGTGCTGCACCAGGAACGTGCCGTGGAAGCCCAGGAACAGCAGCCAGAAGTGGAACTTGCCCAGCCTCTCGTTGAGCATCTTTCCGGTGAACTTGGGCCACCAGAAGTAGAAGCCCGCGAACATCGCGAACACCACCGTGCCGAACACCACGTAGTGGAAGTGCGCCACCACGAAGTAGGAGTCGGTGACGTGGAAGTCGATCGGCGGGGAGGCCAGCAGCACACCGGTCAGACCACCGAACAGGAAGGTCACCAGGAACCCGATCGAGAACAGCATCGGCGTCTCGAAGGTGATCTGGCCCCGCCACATCGTGCCGATCCAGTTGAAGAACTTCACCCCGGTCGGGACCGCGATGAGGAAGCTCATGAACGAGAAGAACGGCAGCAGCACCGCACCCGTCGGGAACATGTGGTGCGCCCACACGGTGACCGACAGGCCGGTGATGGCGATGGTCGCCGCGACCAGGCTCTTGTAGCCGAAGATCGGCTTGCGGCTGAACACCGGCAGGATCTCGGTCACGATGCCGAAGAACGGCAGCGCGATGATGTACACCTCGGGGTGGCCGAAGAACCAGAACAGGTGCTGCCACAGGATGGCGCCGCCGTGCTCGGCGTTGAACACCTGGGTGCCGACCATGCGGTCCGCGCCCAGCGCGATCAGGGCCGCGGTCAGGACCGGGAACGCGATGAGCACCAGCACGCTGGTGAGCAGGGTGTTCCAGGTGAAGATCGGCATGCGGAACATCGTCATGCCGGGCGCGCGCATGCACAGGCCGGTGGTGATGAAGTTGACCGCGCCCAGGATGGTGCCCAGACCCGAGACCACCAGGCCCAGGATCCACAGGTCACCGCCCAGACCCGGCGAGCGCACCGCGTCCGACAGGGGCGTGTAGGCGAACCAGCCGAAGCTGGCCGCGCCGCCCGGGGTCAGGAACCCGCTGATGGCGATGAGGCTGCCGAACAGGAACAGGTAGTAGCTGAACAGGTTCATCCTCGGGAACGCCACGTCGGGCGAACCGATCTGCAACGGCATGATCACGTTGCTGAACCCGACGAACAGCGGGGTCGCGAACATCAGCAGCATGATCGTGCCGTGCATGGTGAACAGCTGGTTGAACTGCTCGTTGGACATCGCCTGCATGCCCGGGAAGAACAGCTCGACGCGCATGAGCACCGCGAGCAGACCACCGAAGAGGAAGAACACGAACGAGGTGATCAGGTACATGTACCCGATGACCTTGTGGTCGGTCGACGTCATCCATTTGACGATCATCGACCCCTTGCGCGACGGTCCCTGACCGCCGGCGAGAGTGGGTCTTGGCGTGGTGCTGGTCATGACTGCTCATTCTCCTCGGCGTCGGACCCGCCGGAACCGGTGTCCTGCTCGTCGGTACCGGAGCCCTCGGCCTCGGCGCCGCCGCTGCCGGTGCCCTCCTCGTCGGTGCCGGCGCCCTCGGCGCCCGCGCCCTCGGCGCCGGAGCCCTCACCGGAGGCCGGCTGGTCGCCGGTCTCGGCGGCCTCGAGCTCGGCCTCCTCGGCGGCCTGCTGCTGCTCCGCGGCCCAGGCGTCGTACTCGTCCTGGGGCAGGACCTTGACGTTGAAGAGCATGCGGGCGTGGTCGACACCGCACAGCTCGGCGCAGCGGCCGACGTAGTCGCCCGCGGTGCCCTCGTTCAGGTCGGCCTGGAAGGCGTTGTCCCGGCCGGGGATGACGTCCATCTTGAAACCGAACTCGGGGACCCAGAACGAGTGGATGACGTCCGGCGAGTGCAGGTCGAAGTGGACGGTCGCGCCCTCGGGCAGCACCAGGGTCGTCTGGGTGGCGGGGTCGGCGGTGCCGTCCGGGTTGGGGATACCCGTCTCGGAGAAGAGCACCTCCCCGCCGTTCTCCTTCTTGTCGTCGAGGTAGTTGAACTGCCAGGCCCATTGGAAGGCCACGACCTCGATGTTGACGTCCGCCGGCTCGTCGGTGTCGAGCAGGATCGCCTGGTCCCGGGCGGTGAAGAAGAACAGCACCGAGATGATGACGATCGGCAGCACGGTGTAGAGCGCTTCGATGGGCATGTTGTACCGCACCTGCGGCGGCAACTGCTCAGAGCGCTTGCGGTGGAAGATGACCGACCAGACGATCAGCCCCCACACGAGAATGCCGACCGCGAAAGCCGCCACCCAGGAGCCCTGCCAGAGCGAGAGAACACGCTCGGCCTGGTTGGTGATCGGCTCCGGCATGCCCAAACGAGTGAGATCGTTCGACGCGCAGCCGGTCGCGGCCAGCCCCAGCACGGCGAGCGCGGCGCCGCGTGGTGCCCATCGGCGCAGGTTGCGGCGCCGATTCTCTTGGCGGGTCGGACTCACGGATTGCCTTCCCAGCGGTGTAGCCCGTGGAACCTCCACGGGCGGCCTAAGTATCCAAAGCTTTTCAGGGGGAAACATTATCGCGAACCGCCCAGCGCCCAGTTCAGGGGCTTACCTGGTCAGCGTGTTGCCGACGCCCCCCGAGCGGAGCTCGCGGCGGTACGTGGAGCCGGGCCCGTTCGCCCGCGGAGGATATCCTCCCGGCTGGCTACGGAGCGCGGCCCGGCGTTCCCCCGGGCCCTCTTCCTTTCTTCGCTCGCGTCCCCTCCGCCTCTCGGGGGCGGCGTGGACGTCTCACGAGGAGAGAACAAGGTGAGCGTATCGCTGGGTTTACGACGCCCTTAACCGGGTTCGCCTTAGGGGCGGGACCAGGTCAGGATGGTCATCACCAGACGACGACACACGGGGGTTTTCCGTGCCCGAGTACCCGCCCCGGCCTCCTCTGGTCACCGTGGAGGCGGTGGGCCGCAAGTGCCCCATCCCGATCATCATGCTCGCCGCCAGGCTGCACGAGGTGCCCATAGGCGCGGTCATCGCGGTCACCGCGGACGATCCCGCCGCCAGTGCGGACATCCCCGCCTGGTGCCGGATGAAGATGCACGAGTTCGTGGCGGAGCGGCCCCTGGAGCGGGGCAGCGCCTTCCACATCCGGCGCATGTACTGACCCGCTCCGGAGCCCGCCGTCCGTCCGCCGCCGCGGGGGCGGGGAGGGGAGCACGGAGCGAGGAGAGGGTCACGAGGGTGGGGGAGGCTTTAGAGGAGGACCGAAAACCCTGTGGCTTGGGGGCTCAGAGGTTCCGGTTCCGGTGCGATAACGATTTCCACCCCGCCGAATCCTGGGCGTGGCGCGTTCCACACCAACCCCGGACACGGCGAGGCCGCGCGGACCGGGTCCGCGCGGCCTGCCTGCTCCGCATCGGCCGCCCCCCGGGGAGGAGGCAGGCCGCGCACTCGGCTCGGCGAGTGGCTAGCGGGCGTAGAACTCCACGACCAGCTGCTCGTCGAAGGGCACCGGGATCTGCTCACGCTTGGGGCGGTCGACGACCGCGATGCGCAGGTCCTTGTGGCTCACGGCGAGGAATCCGGCGATCTTGTCGTCGGCGTGGACACCCTCGGTGGCCTCGACGAACGGCACCATGCTGCGGGACTTCTCCCGAACACTGATGATCTGACCGGGCTTGACCTGGTACGACGGGATGTCGACCTTCTTGCCGTCCACGGTGATGTGACCGTGGTTGACGAACTGACGCGCGGCGTAGATCGAGGCGGCCAGACCGGCGCGCAGCACGACCGTGGCCAGACGCAGCTCCAGCTCGGCGAGCATCTCCTCACCGGTGCGCCCCGTGCGCTTCTTCGCGCTCTCGTAGACGCGCAGCATCTGCTTCTCGGTCAGGTCGTAGTACCAGCGCACCTTCTGCTTCTCCGCCTGGCGGACCGCGTAGTCGCTGCTGTTGCGGCGGACGCGGCGGCCGTGCTCGCCGGGCGGGTAGGGACGCTTCTCGAAGTAGCTGACCGCCTTACGGGTCAGCGGAGTGCCGGCGCGCCGGGACAACCGCACCTTCGGTCCGGTGTAGCGCATGCAATGTCCTTTCCGGATGAATCCGGGGAATCCCAGGTAAGGCTGGCCTAGATCTGGGAGGCGCTCAGCGCGCCCGGGCCCGCGTGGGCGTGCCGGAGCACACACAGCGGGACAGGTTCCCCACCGTCGCGGCGACCCGGCGCGGACGGCTTGGGCTGGGTAACCGGCACGCGTTTCAGCGCACCGGCGGGCACGGGGCTCCCCGTGCGGGACACCGGCTCCCAGGGAGCGGCGGCCGTGCGGGGCGCGGCCCGGTCCGGCAGGCGGACACGGGTCGTGCGGGTCGCGGCTACCCACTCTACGGGCTCGCGGACACCACCCCGACCCGTTCCGGTCACACGAAGGGCGCGACCTCGGCCGAGACCCCGGCGCCGTAGGACTCCTCCAGACGCGCCAGGAGCGACGCTCCGGTCAGCGTGTACTCCTGCGGCCCGTCGGCCTCCAGGCAGTGCACCGCGGTCGCGTTGCCCACCTGGGCGGCCCGCTCCAGGGACAGCCCCCAGGAGTGCGCGGCCAGGAAACCCGCGCGGAACGCGTCCCCCATGCCCGTGGGGTCGACCAGCTCCCCCACCGCCGCGGCCGGGACGTGTACGCTCGGCTCGCCCGCGCGGTCGATACGCGCCCCCTTGGCCCCCAGCGTGGTGACACGGGTGCCCACCCGCTCCAGGACGTCGGCGTCGGACCAGCCCGTCTTCTGCTCGGCCAGCGCCTTCTCGTACTCGTTCGCGAACAGGAAGGTCGCGCCCTCGATCAGGCCCCGCACCTCGGGCCCCTCCATGCGCGCCAACTGCTGGGAGGGGTCGGCGGCGAAGGCGATACCGCGCGTACGGCACTCCTCGCTGTGGCGCACCATCGCGGCCGGGTCGTCCGCACCGACCAGCACCAGGTCCAGCCCGCCCAGGCGGTCCGCGATCGGCTGGAGTTCGATGTTGCGCGCCTCGGCCATGGCCCCGGCGTAGAAGGACGCGATCTGGTTCTGGTCCCGGTCCGTGGTGCAGATGAACCGGGCGGTGTGGCGCAGCTCGGAGATGTAGACCGCGGAGGTGTCCACACCGTGGCGGTCCAGCCAGGCGCGGTAGTCCTCGAAGTCGGCCCCGGCCGCACCCACCAGCACCGGGTTGAGGCCGAACCCGCCCATGCCGAAGCAGATGTTGGCCGCGACACCGCCGCGCCGGACGTCCAGCTCGTCGATCAGGAAGGACAGCGACAACTGCTGGATCTGGTCGGGGATGATCTGTTCCGCGAAGCGACCCTCGAAGGACATCAGATGGTCGGTGGCGATGGATCCGGCAACCGCGATACGCACGGGACGAAGACTCCTTGGTCGGGAGGTGTCGGTCTGCTGACCGGACGGGGGCTGCGGGCATGGCAGGGGACGTGCCCGGTTCGGACTGCCCCAGGTTAGTGCAGTGCGCTCGCGGCTCCGTGGACACCCGCTCGCGCCCGTCCGGCAGCCCGGCGGGCGCGGGGGCGCCCCGCGCACGGAGAGGGGGGAGGGCGGCACGAACCGCCCTCCCCCCGAAAACCGTGTCCCCGGCCGACCGGAACCCTAGAGCCCGGCCCGCCCGACGGCACTCCCAGGACGCGTCACGCCCTAGTTGAAGGAGTCACCGCAGGCGCAGGAGCCGGTGGCGTTGGGGTTGTCGATGGTGAACCCCTGCTTCTCGATGGTGTCGACGAAGTCGATCGTGGCGCCGATCAGGTAGGGGGAGCTCATCCGGTCGGTGACGACCTCCACACCGCCGAAGTCGCTGACCACGTCGCCGTCGAGCTCGCGCTCGTCGAAGTAGAGCTGGTAACGCAGCCCCGAGCAACCACCGGGCTGAACGGCCACGCGAAGACGCAGGTCGTCCCGCCCCTCCTGCTCAAGGAGCGTCCTGACCTTGCTGGACGCCTCGTCGGTGAGGATGATGCCCTCGGTGGTCTCGCTCTGAACCGTCATGCTGGAAAGCTCCTCTGGAAAGGGGTAGCGGCTGGCCGGCGACCCCCTTGGTCGCGTCTGGACCGGCCCGCCGCGGCGGGTCCCGTCCTCTTCAACGGTTCTCAACGCCCGACACCGGTACCGCATTCCTGCGCACCGGCGGACACGGGCGTCACGGCGCCGCTGTGTTCTCCCCCGCCCCCGCCCGCACTGCGGGCGGGGCCGCGGCCGGGCACGGACGTGCCCGTCCTCCCAGGGTAATTTGTCCCGACCCTGGACGCCATCTCCCGGCCGGGCCTGTGCACGAAGCCACCCGACGCCCCGCCACGCGCACCGGCCGCGCACCGCACGGCCACAGCGTTCCCGCACAACAACGGGGGCGGAGCCCGCGACGGACCCCGCCCCCTCCCCCGACGACTCAGCCCTTGGCCAGCGTCCCCAGGTACAGCTCGATCACGTTGGGATCGTTCAACAGGTCCGCGCCCGTACCGGTGTAGGCGTTGCGCCCCTGGTCCAACACGTAGCCGCGGTCACAGATCTGGAGACAGCGACGCGCGTTCTGCTCCACCATGACCACCGACACACCCGTCCGGTTGACCTCCTTGACCCGCTGGAAGACCTCCTCCTGGTAGATCGGCGACAGACCCGCGGTCGGCTCGTCCAACAACAGCACCGACGGCTCCATCATCAGCGCACGCCCCATGGCCACCATCTGGCGCTCACCGCCCGACAACGACCCCGCCTTGGCCTTGCGCCGGTCCGCCAGCAGCGGGAACAGCTCCGCCACCGCCGCGAACCGCTTCGTGAACGTCCGCGGCCGCAGGAACGCCCCCATCTGGAGGTTCTCCTCGATGCTCAGCGACGGGAACACGTTCTGCGTCTGCGGAACGTAGCCCACCCCCCGCTCCACCAGGCTGTGCGCCGGCAGACCCGCGATGTCGGTCCCCCGCAGCGTCAGAGAGCCCTCACGCACCGGGATCAGCCCGAACACCGTCTTGATCAGCGTGGACTTACCCGCCCCGTTCGGGCCGATGATCGCCACGACCTCGCCCTCGGACAGCGTCAGGGTGCACCCGTTGAGGATGTTCACCCCCGGCACGTACCCCGCCACCAGCTCCTTGGCCAACAGCAGGTAGTCCTCCGGACCCCCCACCGGCGCCGCCCCGCCGGCATGCTCCAGCACCTCCTCGCGGTGCTCCTGCACGGCGGCGACCTCCCCGGCCTCCACCGGGACCTCGTCCGAGACCTTCGCCACCTTCTCCGAACTCGGCTTCGCGCTCTCAGTCATCACCACTCCCCGGGGCCTCGGCCGTCTCCTCCTGGGCACCCAGGTAGGCGTCGATCACCTGCTGGTTGGACCGGATGTCCGAAGGACGGCCCTCCGCGATCACCTGACCCTGCGCGAGCACCACGATCCAGTCGCTGATACCCATGATCACGTCCATGTCGTGCTCCACGAAGAGCACCGTCTTGCCCTCGTCGCGCAACGACGTGATGTGCCCCAGCAACGACTGCACCAGCGCCGGGTTCACCCCCGCCATCGGCTCGTCCAGCATGATCATGGCCGGATCGGTCATCAGCGAGCGCGCCATCTCCAACAGCTTGCGCTGACCGCCCGAGAGCGAACCCGCCATGTCGTCGCGCTTGTCGATGAGCTTGAACCGCTCCAACAGGTCCAGCGCGCGCCGCGTGTTCTCCTTCTCCTGCCCCTGCCACACCGGCCGCAGGAACGCACCCGCCATCCGCTCACCGAACTGCCCCGGCGCACCCAGCAGCATGTTGTCCAACACCGTCATCCGGGTCAGCGCCTTGGTCAGCTGGAAGGTCCGCACCATCCCCGCACGCGCCACCCGGTGGCCGGGTTTGCCGTTGATCGGCCTGCCCTGGAAGGTCCAACGCCCCCCGTCCACCCGGTCGAAACCGGTCAACAGGTTGAACAGCGTCGACTTGCCCGCGCCGTTCGGACCGATCAACGCCGTGATCGTCCCCCGCTGCACCTCCAGGTGCCCCACGTCCACCGCGGTCAGACCGCCGAAGGAACGGCGCACACCGTCCGCCACCAGGATCGGATCCGGCTTCGCCGAACCCGGCACCGGCTCCGCACCGGCCACGCGGTCGACCTCTACTCCGACGCCGCCGTCCACCTTGTCACTTGACATTGATCAGCATCTCCTTGCGGTCGCCGATGAGACCCTGCGGCCGGAAGACGATCAGCAGCACCAGCAGCAGACCCACGAAGGCCAGCTGGATCGCACCGTAGTCCGGACCGTCCAGGAACGGCAGCCAACCCATCGAGCCGAAGCCCTGGAGCACACCGTCGGTGAAGTTCATCAGGAACCAGAACACCATCGCGCCCAGCACCGGACCGAACACCCGGCCGGCGCCGCCCAGCAGCAGGATCACCCACAGGAAGAACGTCACCTGCGGCTTGAACTGGTCCGGCTGGATCGACGCCTGGTACACGGCCAGCATGCACCCCGCCAGGGCGCCCACCAGACCGCCCAGCACCAGCGCCTGCATCTTGTACGCGAACACGTTCTTGCCCAGGCTGCGGACCGCGTCCTCGTCCTCCCGGATGCCCTTGATGACACGCCCCCACGGGCTGTGCATCAGCATCCACGTCAGCCCGGCCATCAACAGCACCAGACCCCACGTCACCACCAGGACCCACAGGTGGTTGCCGTTGTAGGACAGCGCCCCGAAGCCGTAGCGCTCACCCCCGTCGAACGGGTTGACCGCGCGGAAGTCCGACGCCAGGTTCTGCAACCCGTAGACACCGCCGGTCAGCGGCTCGGCGAAACCCGCCCGGTACACCAGACGGATCACCTCCGCCGCCGCGATCGTCGTGATCGCCAGGTAGTCCGAGCGCAATCGCAGCGTCGGGATACCCAGCAGTAGGGCCATCACGAACGCACACAGCAGGCCCACACCGAAACCCACCACCAACGGCAGGTCGAACACGGCCACGCTGATGCCCACGCCGTAGGCGCCCACCAGCATGAAACCCACCTGGCCGAAGTTCAGCAGCCCGGTGTAACCGAAGTGGAAGTTGAGTCCGATCGCGGCGAGCGCGTAGATCGCCGCGATCGGGCCGAGCGCCGATCGGGTGGACTCGGCGAGGATCGAAAGGATATCCATCGTCTTCTCTCCTAGCCGACCCGCTCACGCCGACCGAGCAGGCCCTGGGGCCTGATCAGCAGCATGAGGATCATCAGCGCCAGAGCCCATGCCTGCATGAGCTGGGACGGGAACCACAGGGTGGACAACATGGCCACCAGACCGACCGCCAGGCCGCCGACCATCGCACCGTAGGCCGTGCCGAGACCGCCGAGGATCACCGCGGCGAACATCATCAGCAGCAGACGGAAGCCCATCTCGTACTCGACCACCTGGTTGAGCCCGTAGAGCACACCGCCCAGAGCGGCCAGACCGCCACCGAGCCCCCACACGTACAGCGTGACCCGGTCCACGTCGATACCCGACGACTCCGCCAGGTCCCGGTTATCGGACACCGCGCGCATCGCCTTGCCGATCCGGGTGAACTGCAACAGGCAGGCCACCCCCACCAGCACCACGATCGCCACCGCCATGACCACCAGGTCGCGCGGCGGCATCGACACCGGCCCCAGGTCCACCATCTCCTGGAGCTGGAAACCCGCGTAACGCTCCCGGCCCGCCCCGAAGAGCACCAGGAGCACGTGGCGCACGACCAGCGCCAGACCGATCGAGACGATGAACATCTGGATCATCGCCACGTTGCGGTGCCGCAGCGGACGCCAGATGTAGCGCTCCATCGACCCGCCCAGCACCGCGCCCATGAGGACCGCGACCACCGCGGCCAACCACAGGGGCACGCTCCAGCCGACCGCGTCCCCCAGCACCCCGAGGAGCGTCGCCAGCGCGATACCCGCGAGGATCGACAGCCACTGCGCCACGATCAGCGCCGTCCGCGACAGCCTGCCCTCCAGGAAGGCGCCGATCAGGACAGCGGCACCCAGGCCCACGAAGAGCGCCAGCAGCGCGTTGCCCATACCCGCGGCACCCGTGCTGAAGAGCAGCGCGATCATCGCACCGAAGGTGACCAGGTCACCGTGGGCGAAGTTGATCAGCTTCGTGGTGCCGAAGATCAGCGAGAGCCCGATCGCGGAGACCGCGATGACCAGGCCGAACAGCAGACCCGCCGCGGTGAGCTGGATCGCCCGGTCGGCGAAGGACCCGCCGGCGTCGGTGTTGGGCGCCAACGACTCCTCGTCGGCCGCCTCCCCGCCGGAGGAGTCCTCGGTCTCCTCCTGCGAGGGCGAGGCCGACTCCTCCTCGGCCGCGCCCGCCGCCTCCAGGGCGACGATCAGCGGCCTCTGGTCGTCCGCCTCGACCTCCACCTCGGTCTCTCCGTCGACGAAGAGGGCCTCGATCACCGCGAACTCCTCGGGGACGGACTCCTGGTCCACCACCACGCGGTAGGTGCCCGGTCCGGGCAGGCCCACTTCCCACATTCCTTCAGAGTCGGTCTCCGCCGCCCCGACCTCGTCCTCGCCGTCGTAGACCGTGAGCATGATGCCTTCGACACCCTGGTCCCGGTTCTCCGGATGGAGGATCTGACCGTGCAGCGCTTCACCGCCCTGTTCGTCTGCCGTCGCCGCTGGCCCCGGGATCACCAGGATGGCGGTGATCAGGGCGAGCAACACGGTCACAAGACGTGTGCGCACGCGCGCTCCTTGCGCATCTGAGGGTGGCGGTACCGAATGCGCGCATTCGCCACCGCTGTCCTTTGCTGTTCGGTGCGGTGAGTTTAGCCCGATTTAGGCAAGTTGTTCAGCTGCGCTAATGCCACGTGACCCAACCGTCATCCCATCGTGTGCAAACGAGACCAAACTGGTACGCATGACGCATTGACCCTGAACATCTGTCTCGTTTTCACCGCGCCAAGTGCCTGAACTGCATACTTTCTCCGCACCGGGCGTACCGGAGTGATCACAGGGGCCGGGCTGCGGGAGACGGGTGGAGCGGGAGGAGGAGGCCGCGGGCGGGCATGACGAAGGGGCCGCGCCCGGTCGGGCGCGACCCCTTCGTTCAGGTCGGTTGAGTCCGGCTGGCGCGGACGCGTAAGTCCTGCTTACCGGTAACCGCTCACTGCTTGCCGCCGCCGAGGGTCTCCACCACCGTCTCGGCGACCCTGCGCATGGTGAGCCGCCGGTCCATCGAGTTCTTCTGGATCCAGCGGAACGCCTCGGGCTCGCTCATCCCGTGGCGGCTCTGGAGCAGGCCCTTGGCCTGTTCGACCAGCTTGCGGGTCTCCAACCGCTCCTGGAGGCTGGAGACCTCCGACTCCAGCGCGGACAGCTCCGCGTAGCGCGAGGTGGCCATCTCGATGGCGGGTACGAGGTCGGCCTTGTTGAAGGGCTTGACCAGGTAGGCCATGGCTCCGGCCTCGCGGGCCCGCTCGACCAGTTCCCTCTGGGAGAAGGCGGTCAGGATCACCACCGGGGCGATGCGCTCGGCGGCGATGCGCTCGGCGGCCGAGAGGCCGTCGAGCACGGGCATCTTGATGTCGGTGATCACCAGGTCGGGTTTGAGCTCCTGGGCAAGGCGGATCACGGTCTCGCCGTCACCGGCCTCACCCACGACGGCGTAGCCGTCCTCTTCGAGCATCTCCTTGAGGTCCAGGCGGATCAGGGCCTCGTCTTCCGCGATCACCACACGGCTCTGCGTCCTCGTCACGTACACGAGGTTACCGAGATCAGCTAGGATGCTGGTCGTCGGGACGGGCATGCGCGCCAATCGTGATACCACTGTTGGCGGATCAAGCTGGTCCGGCGGGTCGATGGACACCAGCCAGGATGTCCGTTTCGCCCCAGAAAAAGCCCTGATATCCCAATCGGTAGAGGAAATGGTCTCAAACACCATAAAGTGTGGGTTCGAATCCCACTCAGGGCACAACACCCCAAAGCCGCCTCAACCGGGCGGCTTTTTTCATCTTGGACATATCAACCCACAGTAGTTACATGATCGACGGAATGTCACATGCGTGAGCGAGCATGCACGTCATGTACTCGTCTCACGTCCGCCGTTCGGCGGTATCCCTACTGGACTCCGGGATCTCCTACAACGAGGTCAGCCGACGCATGGGCATCAACCGGACTACCCTCCGCGCCTGGTCGCGGGACCGTTCCCTCGTCGACAAGTACCGGGACAACGGTGACTGCCCCCGCTGTGAACCTCTCCCCCGCCCACCCAGGGCAGCCGACGCCTACGGCTACCTCCTGGGCCTGTACCTCGGCGACGGCGCCGCCAACCTGACCGGTGGGTGTCGCGGAGAGAGGCCGTGGCGCGTATGGACGCCTTCGTCGGGCCCAAGTAGTCAGCTTCTCGGTCCTGAAGGGATCGAGCGTGTGGTTGGACCACCCCGCTGGGTGCGGGGGAGCCCACCGCGTCTGACCCGACAACCTAGGGGTGGACGGGTGGGACGTGTGACTTCCGCCCCGCGTTCCACACCACACGACCGCGAGCGGCGATGTTGGCGGAAGCGTTCCGGTCCGCGTGCGCAACGACACCGCAGCCCCGGCAGATGAAGATGGCCTGGTCGACCCGGTTCCTGTGGTCCACGTGGCCACACTCCGCGCACGTCTGTGAGGTGTAGGCCGGGTCAACGAAGACCACCGGCACACCTTTCAGGCGGGCCTTGTAGGCGATGAAGGCGCCCAGTTGGTGGAAGGACCAGGTGTGCAGCGTGACCCGTTGGGGCCTGCGGTGCCGTACCCGGGTGCGAATCCCCGTCAAATCCTCAAGGGAGATACCGCGCCCGGTGCGTTCGGCCTCGGCCACGATGCGTTTCGAAATCCGGTGGTTGACATCCCTGGCATGCCGCGCTTCTTTACGGCGGCGCTTGTTGAGCAGGCGCTTGGCGGACCGGGTGCCCTTGGCCTGCAACTTCTGGCACAACCTGAGCTGGCGGCGGCGGTACCGGTTGATCTGGCGCCCGGCCATGACCCGGCCGTCGCTGATGGTGGCGATGTTGACGATGCCCAGATCCACCCCGAGAAACCCGTCCGGCTCCTGCTCGGAGGCGTCGGGCACCTCGACGGTGACGACCAGAAACCAGACTCCATCGCGGCAGAGCAGGTCGGCCTCGCCCCGCTTGTGTTCGGCCAACATCTTGATCTGCTCGGGGGAGCCGACGAAGGGCACGTCCTTCAACCGGCCCGGGAAGGTCCACAGCGAGATCGTGCGCGCGTCCATCGCAAACGACAGATTGCGCGCGTCGTAGGGATGCGCCGCGTCCGGACGGAAGGCGATGGGCGTGGACTCGATCCGCTCCCGGCGGGCCGACCCCTTCGGCCCGTAGTTGCCGTTGTCCAGATTGGACCGGCGGGAGCGGTAGGCATCGCATACCCGCTTGATCACGTGCTGGGCCGCCTGCGAGCCCACCCCGGCCTCACGCAACTGGCGGTAGGTGTGTTTGCGCAGCTCGTAGTTGCGCGTCACACCCTGCTCGTGAGCCACCATCGCCACCCAGGTGGCGTGGGTGTTGAGCGCACGCAGGGTCGAGGCCAACGCCGCCGCCTGCTCGGGCGATGGCGTGAGCTTGACCCACGCGACGATCTTCGACACGCCCACCATCGTGCACCCGTTCAGCGACAGAACGCAGTCAAAGCAGGCCGTTGTGACCCCCATCACCGGTGGGCCGGTGTGGTCCGCGCGGCGATTCCTCCTGGGGCTGCCGCCCCAGGGCTCCTCGCCAAAGCAAAGCTGAGGGACCGGACAGACGGGCCAGAACCTGCTTAACTACCCAGCCAGTACCGCCCCAAATAGGCCCTTTGTCACTTTATGCCGGGGCAACCTGGCGGAACCGGTCACATCACGGCCACAACCTGAGTACAACCCGTGGGTTCCGTCGCCTCCGCGGGCGCGCGTCCATGATCCTTGAAGACCGGAAGCGAGTTCTCAGGAGAGGAGCAGCGGGTGCTGACCGCGGTGGCCGGAATCGTCGGCGCACTGGTTATCGGCGCCTGGGTGGTGGTGGCGTGGGGTTCCCAGCGCCGCCAGCCGTGGCTGCTGACCCCCGTCGCGCTGCTCATCGTCCTTCTTGTGGCAATCGGCCAGCCGGGCTGGGCCTTCGTGCCCGTCGTGGCACTGGTCGCCGGTTCCTTCGCGGAGCTGGTGGTGGGCTCGCGTGAGTCCCCCGCCCTGCGCACCAAGGATCCCGACGCGCCGTTGAGCACCGAGCGCTGGGCGGCGGCCGTGGCGGCGCCGTTCCGGGTGGCGCTGGCCGAGCCCTGGGACGTGGTCGCCCGGCCGTCGCTGCGCCGTCCCTACCAGCGGATGCTGGAGCGCCAGTGGGGGGTGACCGACCGCGAGTCGCTGCTGGAGGCGGTGGACGCCCTGTTGGAGGAGCTGCGCGCGGGTCCCAAGCTGGACCTGGTGGTGGATCTGAGCGCGGGGGTGGCCAGGTCGCGTCTGCCGCGTGAGCGGGGCGGGCAGGTGACGGGGGCGCACGTGCGGCTGGGTGAGGAGCAGGTGGCGCGGTTGCGCGCGGTCACGGGGGTGGCCGAGGCGGACGAGACCGTGCTCATCGGGGCCTACCAGTGGTGGAAGTCGGTGCACGTGATCCGGCTGGTGTGCGGGGGCGCGTCGTTGGACTGGCTGAGTCCGGTGGAGACGCAGACGCTGTTGCGTCGGGTGGCCTCGGACCTCCAGCGGCGGTACGCGTCGTGGCAGCAGCTGTCGATGGCCTTCCACGCGGGCTACCTGCTGTGGCCGGAGAAGGGTGTGGAGGGCGACCACGGCGGGACGGACCGGGTGTGGGCGGCGCTGGGTCTGCTGACGGAGGACGAGCGCAGTCCGTGGAACCTGCTGCCGTGGGACATGCCGCTGGAGCGTGTGCTGCCCGAGGGCGGCGCGGCGGCGACCGGGCCGGAGCCGCGCGGGGAGTCGGCGGCCTGAGGGCGGCGCGGCGGCGGGGCCGCACCTGGTCCTGACCCGGTGGGCGGCGCGGCTCATACGCCGTGTCCTCCGGGCCGGACCTGATGCGGCACGTCGGGGGCGCCCGGTACGGGGCGCCCGGGTCCCCCTACTGCGCCGCGAGGGCGACGGCGTCGCCGAGGCGGTGGACGCGCAGGAAGTTGGTGGAACCGGTGGTTCCGGGCGGGCTGCCCGCGACGATGACGATCTTGTCGCCCTTGTGGTAGTCGCCGAGCTGGAGGAGTTCGGCCTCCACCTGGCGGACCATGTCGTCGGTGTTGTCGACCCAGGGCACGATGTTGCTCTCGACTCCCCAGGTGAGGGAGAGCACGCCGCGGGTGGTCTCCTCGGTGGTGAAGGCCATCAGCGGGATGGGCGAGCGGTAGCGAGCCAGGCGTCGGGCGGTCTCACCGGACATGGTGAAGGCGACCAGGGCCTTGGCTCCGACGGTGGCGCCGATCTCGGCCGCGGCGCGGGCGATGGCTCCGCCGGTGGTCTCGGGTACCCGGTTGAGGATGTGCGAGGCGCGCAGGGACTCCTGCTCGGCGGCGCTGACGATGCGGGCCATGGTCTCGACGGTCTCGACGGGGTACTTGCCGACGCTGGTCTCTCCGGAGAGCATGACGGCGTCGGCGCCGTCGAGGACGGCGTTGGCGACGTCGGAGGCCTCGGCGCGGGTGGGCCGGGGTGATCCGATCATGGATTCGAGCATCTGGGTGGCGACGATGACCGGTTTGGCCTTGTCGCGGCAGCGTTCGACGGCGCGTTTTTGCACCATGGGGACGTTTTCGAGGGGGAGTTCGACGCCGAGGTCGCCGCGGGCGACCATGACTCCGTCGAAGACCTCGATGATGTCCTGGAGCCGTTCGACGGCCTGGGGCTTCTCGACCTTGGCGATGAGGGGGACGGTGATGCCCTCCTCGTCCATGATGCGGTGGCACTCCTCGGCGTCCGCGGGACTGCGGACGAAGGAGAGGGCGACCATGTCGACGCCCTGGTGGAGGGCCCAGCGCAGGTCCGCCTCGTCCTTCTCGGTGAGTGCGGGGACGCTGACGGCGACGCCGGGGAGGTTGAGTCCCTTGTGGTTGGAGACGGTGCCGCCGACGATGACGCGGGTGTGGACGTCGCTGCTGGTGGTCTTGGTGCACTCCAGCGCGATGCGGCCGTCGTCGATGAGGACGCGGTCGCCGGGGCGGACGTCCGCGGGGAGTCCCTTGTAGGTGGTGGAGACGCGGTGGGCGTCTCCGGGGACGTCGTCGGTGGTGATGGTGAACTCGTCGCCGACGTTGAGGTCGACGGGGCCGTCGGCGAAGGTGCCGACGCGGATCTTGGGCCCTTGGAGGTCGGCGAGGACGCCGACTGCTCGTTGTGCGGCCTCAGCGGCGCCTCGCAGGTTGGCGAGGTTGGCCCTGTGGTCGTCGTGGGTTCCGTGGCTGAGGTTGAGTCGGGCGACGTCCAGTCCGGCCTCGACGAGCTTGCGGAGGACTTCCGGGCTCGAGGTGGCGGGACCGAGGGTCGCGACGATTTTTGCTCGACGTGTCACGCATAACACTCTAGAGCGTCTGGAGGATGGAGTGGTCTAAACCAGGTTGCGAATGGACGTATGTGGGGCTGCGGGAAGTCGAACGGCGGGCACCCTGGGTGAGGGTTCGCTGCGGTGGGTGGGATGTGGGCTTTCGCTGGTGGGGGGTGTGAGGTTGTGCCGGATCGCGGCGGGGCGCGGGGGGACCCGGCCCTGGCGGGGGCCGGGAGGCCGGGGCCGTGGGGTCGGGGTCCGTGGGGGCCGGTGCCTGCCGGGGTCCGTGGGGGCCGGGCCCGGGGTGTCAGCCGTCGCGGCGGCGGGGCGGGAGGAAGCCCTGGACGCGGTCGTAGGCGCACAGGATGCGCAGGCGTTGGACGGTGCGCATGCCCTCGCGTTCGAGGGTGGCGGCGGTGTCCCAGTGCTGCCAGGTGGCGTCCCAGCCGCCGTCGGGTCGCTGGGTCTGTTCGAAGAAGTCGAGGTTGCGTTGGATCTCGGCGTCGGTGAACAGGGGTCGGGCGATGTGGTCGGGGTGGGTGGCGAGGTCGAGTGCGGTGTGGACGTGTCGGCGCGGGCTGGGTTTGGGGTCGGTGTCGATGACGGCGCGGATCATGGGGTGGAGTCGGCTGGTGGTGCGCAGGGCGCGGTCGCGGTCGGGGACGTGCTGGAGGAAGGTGCAGATGCCGATGGCCTGGTGGGGGTCGGTCCAGTGCAGGGCGTTGATGTGCTTCCAGCAGTAGGCGGTGGCGTTGTCGCGCCAGGTGTGGCTGATGTTGTGTTTGTGGAGGTATCCGGCGAGGAGTGCGGTGAGGCCGAGGTCGCTGGTGAAGTCGTGGTGCTGTCGCCACCAGGGGGCGGATTCGGTGTGGCGGACGTTGGGCCGTACGCAGGGCAGGCCGCCGTCGGGGTTGGTGACGGTGGCGAGGTAGCGGCAGATGCCGGTGCCGAGGCTGGTGGGGATGGGGCCGAGGTCGTCGAGGTAGCGCAGGGCGAGTTCGGTGGCGGCGGGTTGGCTGGTGTGTCCGCGCAGGTCGGGGTCGAGTCCGTTGCCGTAGCCGCCGTCGAGGTTGCGGTAGGCGGCGAGGGCTGAGCGGACGGGTTCGGTGGGCCCGTTCTGGAAGAGGTGGGCGAAGCGGAGCCGGTCGATGAGCCGGGCGTTTCGCATGGTGAAGTGTTCTGCGGCGCGAAGGGAATCCCAGGTCACAACGGTCATGTCTTCGACGGTACGTCCGTGTCCGGGGCGGGGAAATGGTTGGCGGGCCAATCCATTCGCGATCTTTACGCGCGGTGCGGGGTGGTGTTGCGTGTGCGTCTTCGGGTGAGGATGAGGAGTCCGGACCAGGAGGCGAGGACGGCGAGGGCGACGGCGAGCTGCGCGGTGAGCAGGTGTTCGGCGGGGTAGACGATGCCGGTGAGGTAGTGGTCGATGAAGCCTTCCGGGGGGAGTCCCTGTTGTCCGGCGCGTCGGCGGGCCCAGTTCTCGACGTGGGTGAGGGGGCAGGGCCAGCCGATGAGGGTGATGGCGAGTCCGTAGAGGGCGCAGCCGAGGTGGGGCCAGAGGGCGCGGGGCCACTTCCAGGCGAGGAATCCGCCGAGGGCGAGGTAGGCGAGGAAGGCCAGGTGCACGACCATGGCGGTGTCGGCGATGAGCCGGTAGGTCATGGTCTGGCCTCCTCTCCCGGCTGTGTGGTGGGTCCTTCTGGTTTCCAGTATCGGCGTCGTCTCCCGGCCGGGCCAGGGGCTGTGCGCGGGTGTGGATAACTTCTGGTGGAAACCCGGATGGCTCCTGGCGTGGCGCGAGGGGGGACAGCGGTCGCGTCCGTGCCCTTGTCCGGCCCCGGTAGTCCGCGGGGCTCCCTGGAGGGCTCACCGCGGGGTGGCCCGGGTGCGCGTCCGGCTCCTGCGGTCCGGTGCGCCCGCTGCGGGGGGCTCACCGCGGGGTGGCGTCCGGGGCCTCGTCCGGCAGCGGAGGGAGGGCCCCGGGTGGCGGGCACGACGACGCGCCGGGTGCGGAGGCTTGGCCTCCGCGCCCGGCGCGTGCGTGCGGGTCCTCTAGACCAGCGGGCGCTCGGTGGGCGGGATGGCCACCGGCAGTGCGCTGTCGTCGGTGAGGTAGCGGTCCACTCCGGCGGCGGCGGAGCGGCCCTCGGCGATGGCCCAGACGATGAGCGACTGGCCGCGGCCCATGTCCCCGGCGCAGAAGACGCCGTCGACGGTGGTGCGGTAGTCGGCGTCGCGGACGACGTTGCCGCGTCCGTCCAGCTCCACGCCGAGCTGGTCGAGCAGGCCCTCCTTCTGGGGGCCGACGAAGCCCATGGCGAGCGTGACGAGCTCGGCGGGGATCTCGCGCTCGGTGCCCTCGACGGGCTCGAAGCCCTTGTCGGTGCGCTTGACCTCGACGAGCTTGAGGGCGCGGACCCGGCCGTTGTCGTCGCCGAGGAACTCGACGGTGTTGACGGCGTAGATCCGCTTGCCGCCCTCCTCGTGGGCGCTGGTGACCTTGTAGAGCATGGGCATGGTCGGCCAGGGCTGGTTGTCGGGCCGCGTGGCGGGCGGCTTGGGCATGATCTCCAGCTGGGTGACCGACGCGGCGCCCTGGCGGTGGGCGGTGCCGACGCAGTCGGCGCCGGTGTCGCCGCCGCCGATGACGACGACGTGCTTGCCCTGGGCGCTGATGGCGGGCGTGTCGTAGTCGCCCTCCTGCACCCGGTTGGCCAGGGGCAGGTACTCCATGGCCTGGTGGATGCCGCCGAGTTCGCGGCCCTTGGCGGGCAGGTCGCGCCACGCGGTGGCGCCGCCGCTGATGACGACGGCGTCGTGGTCGGCTCGCAGCTGCTCGGCGGTGATGTCGACGCCGACGTCGACCCCGGCGCGGAAGGTGGTGCCCTCGGCGCTCATCTGGGCGAGGCGGCGGTCGATGTGCCGCTTCTCCATCTTGAACTCGGGGATGCCGTAGCGCAGGAGGCCGCCGACGCGGTCGGCTCGCTCGTAGACGGTGACGTCGTGTCCGGCGCGGGTGAGCTGCTGGGCGGCGGCGAGTCCGGCGGGGCCGGAGCCGACGACGGCGACTTTCTTGCCGGTGCGGGTGGTGGGGGGCAGGGGCTTGACCCAGCCCTCCTCCCACGCGCGGTCGATGATGGAGACCTCGACGTTCTTGATGGTGACGGCGGGCTGGTTGATGCCGAGCACGCACGCGGACTCGCACGGAGCGGGGCAGAGCCTGCCGGTGAACTCCGGGAAGTTGTTGGTGGCGTGCAGGCGTTCGATCGCCTCGGCCCAGTCGTGGGTGTGGACGAGGTGGTTCCACTCGGGGATGAGGTTGCCGAGCGGGCAGCCGTTGTGGCAGAAGGGGATGCCGCAGTCCATGCAGCGCGAGGCCTGCTTGGTGACGGTTCCCCGGTCGAAGTCCTCGTAGACCTCGCGCCAGTCCTGGATGCGCACGTCGACGGGTCGGTGCTTGGGGAGCTCTCGCTCGGTGGTCTTCAGGAAGCCCTTGGGGTCGGCCATGTGCCTTCCTCCTCTCGTGTCAGGACTGTGCGGAGGCCATGACGGCCTCGTTGACGTCGCGGCCCTCGCGTTCGGCCTCGGCCTGGGCGAGCAGGACGCGCTTGTAGTCGCGCGGCATGATCTTGGCGATGCGGTCGATCCCACCGTCGGTGAGGATCCGGTCGGCGACGGCCGATCCGGTCTCGGCGCGGTGGCGGGTGAGGACATCGGTGAGGAACGCGCGGTCCTCGTCGGTGAGGGCCTCGATCTCGACCATCTCGGTGTTGACGCGTTCGCGGTCCAGGTCCAGGACGTAGGCGACGCCTCCGGACATGCCGGCCGCGAAGTTGCGTCCGGTGCGGCCGAGGACGACGGCGCGGCCGCCGGTCATGTACTCGCAGCCGTGGTCGCCGATGCCCTCGACGACGGCGAGGGCGCCGGAGTTGCGGACGCAGAAGCGTTCGCCGACGACGCCGCGCAGGAGGATCTCCCCGGAGGTGGCGCCGTAGCCGATGACGTTGCCGGCGATGATGTGGTCCTCGGCGACCAGCTGGGAGGCGTTGTCGGGGCGGACGATGACGCGTCCGCCGGACAGGCCCTTGCCGACGTAGTCGTTGGCGTCGCCGGACAGGCGCAGGGTGATGCCCTTGGGCACGAAGGCGCCGAAGGACTGGCCCGCGGATCCGGTGAAGGAGACGTCGATGGTGTCGTCGGGGAGGCCGTCGGCGCCGTGGCGCTTGGTGACCTCGTGTCCGAGCATGGTGCCGACGGTGCGGTTGACGTTGCGTACGGGCAGTTCGAGGCGTACGGGCTGGCCGAAGTCCAGGGCGCCCTCGCTGAGCTGGATGAGGGTGTTGTCCAGGGCCTTCTCCAGGCCGTGGTCCTGGAGCCGCTGCTGGACGCGGTGATCGCCCGCGCGGGGCTCGACCTCGTGCAGGATGGGCGACAGGTCCAGGCCCTGGGCCTTCCAGTGGGTGACGGCGTCGGCGGTGTCGAGCAGGTCGATGGAGCCGATGGCCTCGTCCAGGCTGCGGAAGCCGAGCTGGGCGAGGTACTCGCGGACCTCCTGGGCGATGAACTCGAAGAAGTTGACGACGTACTCGGCCTTGCCGGAGAAGCGCTCGCGCAGGAGCGGGTTCTGGGTGGCGACTCCGACGGGGCAGGTGTCCAGGTGGCACACGCGCATCATGATGCAGCCGGAGACGACGAGGGGCGCGGTGGCGAAGCCGTACTCCTCGGCGCCGAGCAGGGCGGCGATGACGACGTCGCGGCCGGTCTTCATCTGGCCGTCGGCCTGGACGACGATGCGGTCGCGCAGGCCGTTGAGCAGCAGGGTCTGCTGGGTCTCGGCGAGGCCGAGCTCCCAGGGGGTGCCCGCGTGCTTGAGGGAGGTCAGCGGCGAGGCGCCGGTGCCTCCGTCGTGGCCGGAGATGAGGACGACGTCGGCGTGTGCCTTGGACACGCCGGCGGCGACGGTGCCCACGCCCGCCTCGGAGACCAGTTTGACGTGGACCCGGGCGGAGGGGTTGGCGTTCTTGAGGTCGTGGATGAGCTGGGCGAGGTCCTCGATGGAGTAGATGTCGTGGTGGGGCGGCGGGGAGATGAGCCCGACGCCGGGGGTGGAGTGGCGGGTCTGGGCGACCCAGGGGTAGACCTTGTGGCCGGGCAGCTGGCCGCCCTCGCCGGGCTTGGCACCCTGGGCCATCTTGATCTGGATGTCGTCGGCGTTGCTGAGGTAGTGCGAGGTGACGCCGAAGCGGCCGGAGGCGACCTGCTTGATGGAGCTGCGCCGCAGGTCCCCGTTGGCGTCGGGGGTGAAGCGGTCGGGGTCCTCGCCGCCCTCGCCGGTGTTGGACTTGCCGCCGAGGCGGTTCATCGCGATGGCGAGGGTCTGGTGGGCCTCGGCGGAGATGGAGCCGTAGGACATGGCTCCGGTGGAGAAGCGCCGGACGATCTCCGCGACGGGTTCGACCTCGTCGACGGGCACGGGCTCGCGCACGCCGTCCTTGAAGCGCAGGAGACCGCGCAGGGTCATGAGCTTCTCGGACTGGTCGTCGATCTGGGAGGTGTACTCCTTGAAGATCTCGTACTTGCGGGTGCGGGTGGAGTGCTGGAGCTTGAAGACGGTCTCGGGGCTGAACAGGTGCGGTTCGCCCTCGCGGCGCCACTGGTACTCGCCGCCGACCTCCAGGCGCCGGTGGGCGCTGGGGTTGGCGGTGTGGGCGCGGCGGTGGCGGATGGCGACCTCCTCGGCGAGGACGTCGAAGCCGACGCCGCCCAGGCGCGAGGTGGTGCCGGTGAAGCAGCGGTCGATGACCTCGGCGCCCAGGCCCAGGGCCTCGAAGATCTGGGCTCCGGTGTAGGAGCTGACCGTGGACACGCCGATCTTGGACATGACCTTCAGGACGCCCTTGCCGAACGCCTTGACGGTGTTGCGGACGGCCTGGTCGGCGTCGACGCCGCCGATGGTGCCGCGCTCGACGAGGTCGCGGACGGTGGCCAGCGCCAGGTAGGGGTTGACCGCGGAGGCGCCGTAGCCGATGAGCAGGGCGACGTGGTGGCATTCGCGCACGTCGGCGGCCTCGATGAGGAGGCCGACCTCGGTGCGGGTCTTCTCGCGGACGAGGTGGTGGTGGACCGAGCCGGTGAGCAGCAGCGACGGGATGGGCGCGCGGCCCGCGTCGGCGCCGCGGTCGCTGAGCACGAGGATGTGGGCGCCGTCGGCGATGGCGGCGGAGACCTCGGTGTTGATCTGCTCCAGGCGGGCGGAGAGCGCGTCGCCGCCGCCGTCGACGGGGTAGGTGCCGTCGACGGTGAAGCTCTTCAGGGCCGGGTTGCCCTGTCCGGCGGCGACGATGGCGGCCAGTTCGGCCTGGTCGACGACCGGGGTGGGCAGGACGAGGCGCTGGGTGCTTCCGGGTGCGGCGTCGAGGATGTTGTGCTCGGCGCCCAGGAGGGTGGCCAGGCTGGTGACCATCTCCTCGCGGATGGCGTCCAGGGGCGGGTTGGTGACCTGGGCGAAGTTCTGCGAGAAGTAGTCGAAGAGCTGGCGGGAGCGCTCGGAGAGCGCGGCCACCGGGGTGTCGGTGCCCATGGAGCCGATGGGTTCGGCGCCGGTGCGGGCCATCGGGGTGAGGATGACGCGCAGCTCCTCCTCGGTGTAGCCGAAGACCTGCTGGGCGCGCTGGAGTTCGGTGACCGGGACGGGCGGGGCGTCGGGCAGGTCGGCCAGGCGCAGGACGCCGGTGTCGATCCACTCCTGGTAGGGGTGCTGCGCGGCGAGTTCGGCCTTGATCTCCTCGTCCTCGACGATGCGCCCCTGGGCGGTGTCGACGACGAAGATGCGGCCGGGCTGGAGGCGTCCCTTGCGCACGACGGTGGCGGGGTCGATGTCCAGGACTCCGGCCTCGCTGGCGAGGACGACGAAGCCGTCCTCGGTGACCCAGTAGCGGCCGGGGCGCAGGCCGTTGCGGTCCAGGACCGCGCCGACGACGGTGCCGTCGGTGAAGGACACCGAGGCGGGGCCGTCCCAGGGCTCCATGAGGGTGGAGTGGTACTCGTAGAAGGCCCGGACGGCCGGGTCCATCTCGGTGTGGTTCTCCCAGGGCTCGGGGATCATCATGAGCACCGCGTGCGGCAGGGAGCGTCCGCCCAGGTGGAGCAGTTCCAGGGCGTCGTCGAAGGATGCGGTGTCGGAGTCGTCGGGGTCGACGATCGGGAAGATCCGGTCGAGTTCGCCGGGGATGAGGTCGCTGGCGAGCTTGGCCTCGCGCGCCCGCATCATGTTCCGGTTGCCCTTGACGGTGTTGATCTCGCCGTTGTGCGCGACGTAGCGGAACGGGTGGGCGAGCGGCCAGGACGGGAACGTGTTGGTGGAGAAGCGGGAGTGGACCAGGGCCAGGCCGGAGGCGTAGCGCCGGTCGGACAGGTCGGGGAAGAACGGCTCCAGCTGCGGGGTGGTGAGCATGCCCTTGTAGGCGATGGTGCGCGGGGACAGGCTCGGGAAGTAGACGTCGCTCTCGTGCTCGGCGCGCTTGCGTACGCAGTAGGCGTGGCGCTCCAGCTCGATGCCGGTGAGGCCCTCGGTGGCGGTGCCGGGGGTGCCCGTGATGAAGAGCTGCCCGAAGTAGGGCATGGCCTGGCGGGCGGCGGGGCCGCTGTACTGGGGCTCGAAGGGCAGTTCGCGCCAGCCGAGCAGGGTCAGGCCCTCCTCGGCGACGATGGCGTTGATGCGCTCCACGGCGGCGGCGCGCTCGGCGGCGTCGGCGGGCAGGAACCCGATGCCGGTGGCGTAGGCGCCCGCCTCGGGGAGGGTGAAGTCGCAGACCTCGGTGTAGAGCTCGTGCGGGATCTGGGTGAGGATGCCCGCGCCGTCGCCGTCGTCGGGGTCGGCACCGGAGGCTCCGCGGTGGTCGAGGTTGCGGAGTACGGTGAGCGCCTTCTCGACGATGTCGTGGCTGCGACGTCCAGTGAGGTCGGCGACGAAGCCCACACCGCAGGCGTCGTGCTCGAAAGCGGGGTCGTACAGGCCCTGGGAAGTGGTCTCGGGGTTCGTTCGGACGGACGAACGCCGCACCTGGCCAGCAGGCATCTACCCTCCTGTCGTCTTGCGTCGGCTTCGTGAAAAGCGCATCCGGGACGACGTTGGCCCTGCTGCGTGCGGATGAAGTTGTGTCGCCGCGTGGTGCGGCGGTGACCGTCCTGTGGGCGCCGTGGCCGCCTCCGTCGTGCGTCCACGTCCTCGTGGTCGCCGGTGGCGGGTGGGGTCGTCCGTGACGGGCAGGTTCCCTTATACATGCCGGTCCAGCCGCGACGCTAATCGCAGGTCTAGACCATGTGGCGCCGCGGTGCGCCGGTGGCCCCTGCCGTGCCCGTGTGTGCGGGCTCGGGCACGGTCCCTTCCGGGAGGCTTCCCGGTGTGGGCTGGCCTAGCGGGTTTTTCCACGAGGGAACTCCGCTAAACCTCCCAAAGGGGCTGAAACACCAACCTCGGAGGTCGGAGACGCCACTTCGGGCATGCGGGCGCAACACGCCGCGGCCTCACATTACCCCGCTCTTACCCCGACCCCAAGAGGGTGGGGGGCGGGTCGCCGAGTGATATGCCCCTCACCGGCCGGTGCCGCTGACCTGCGTGGCGGTGGACCGCGCGCCGCCCCGGCGCGCGTGGGACGATCGACGCATGCACGCGACTCCTCCGGGCCCGGACGGCCCCCCTTCCGCTGCCCCCGGCCGGGTGCCGGTCGCGGACGGCTTCGCCGCCCGCGCCGACCGCTCCCCCGACGGCCCGCCACCCCTTCCCGAGCCCGCCTCGGAGCTGCTGCGCGGCCACGGTGTGGACGCGCCCCGGCTGCGGCGCGTGCTGGCGCTGCTCTCGGACGGGCGCGAGTGGGAGGCGAACGCGCTGGTGCGCGCCAGCGGCGTCGCGTACGCGCTGGTGTCCTCCCTGGTGGAGGCCCTGACAGAGGCCGGTGAACTGGTGTCCGGGAACGGGCGGGGCCGGGTGCGCCTGGTGCGGCCGGAGCGCTACGCGGGCGCGGCCGGGGAGGAGCCCGCCGACCCGGTGGCCCACCTGCTCCCCCGTTACTCCCGGGCGCTGGCGGAGCTGGCGCGCGCCGTGGAACAGGGGCCCGCCTCGGACCTGGACCTGGACCACGTCGCCGCGACGGCCGAGACCGCGCTGCGCCGGGCGCTGCTGCTGTCCACCCGGTTCGACCTGCGCGACCGCACGCTGCTGTGCGTGGGCGACCACGACCTAACCTCGGTGGCGCTGACCCTGGTGTGCCCGGGCGCCCGCGCGGAGGTCGTGGACATCGACGAGCGCGTCCTGGCCCACATCGACGCCCTGGCGGCCGAGCTGGGGCTGGCGGTGCGCACGCACGCCGCGGACCTGCGCCTGGGGCTGCCGCCCGCGGTGCGCGGCGGCGCGGACGTGGTGTTCACCGATCCCCCCTACACGCCCGACGGGGTGGAGCTGTTCGTGCGGCGCGGCGTGGAGGGGATGGCCGACCCCCGCCGGGGCCGGGTGCTGGTGGCCTACGGGGCCAGCGAGACCACCCCGCGGCTGGCCGCGGCCACGCAGGCGCGGCTGGTGCGGATGGACCTGCTGCTGGAGGCGGTGTGGCCGGACTTCAACCGCTACCACGGGGCCGAGTCGATCGGCGCGGCCTCGGACCTGTACGTGCTGCGGCCGCTGGCGCGCACGCTGCCCGCGCCCTCGGGTGAGGTGGCGCGCGTGTACAGCCAGGGGGTGAACGCCAAGGAGGCCCGGGGCGGCCTGGACGCCGACCGGGCCCGCGCCGTGCTGGACCGGGTGGCCGAGGAGACCGCGAAGGCCCGGGAGGCCGGGGGGACCGGGGAGGCCCGAGAGCCCCGGGAAACCGGAGAGACCCGGGAGGCAGGAGGAACCAGGGAAACCGGAGGAACCAGGGAAACCGGGGAGGCCCGGGAGGCCGGTGGCGACCGTGCGCCGACGCTGGTGGGAGCGTGGCCCGGCGAGGTCGCCGGGTCGGGACGGGTGCGCCTGTCCACGTGGATGGAGGCGCCCGGGCAGGGCGGCGGCTGCGCGGTGGTCAATCTCACGGGCGGGTGGGACCGCTGGGCGGCCCGCGCCGCACTGGCCGCCGCCGGGGACACCGTGTACGCGCTGGTGCCGTCCTCGGCGGCGTGCGTGCGCGACGAGGCGGGCCAGCGAGGGCTGCGCGCCCTGGTGGAGCCGCGTTTCGGGGTGCGGTTCCTGCGCGGGTTCGGCGCGGACGGCCTGACGGCGGTGCGGCTGACCCGGCGCCCGGACGCGGACTCGGCGGTGGAGCGGCTGCTGGTGCACGTGCAGGAGAGGGCGCACGGCACGCTCACCGCGACCCTGAGGGCGGGACTGGTGGAGGTGTCGGCGTGGCGGGGAGACCCGGTCAACAAGCGCACGGCGCGCCACGCGCTGGCCGCCGCGCCGGAGTGGCTGTCCGGGCACACCCTGCTGGACCTGCCCGAGCACCGCTTCGGCGAGCTGCGCGGGGTGGCCGCCGACCTGTTGGAGCGGGTGGGTTCCTCCCCGGCCTGACGCGGTGACGCCGGGATCGGCCGGGGCGCGGTCGCCGGAACGGGCCCCGCTCCCGGCTCCACCGTGGAGGCCCGCGACGGCGCCGGGGCCGGGCCATCCGCGGAGAGGTCCCGCACGTCACACCGGTGACGGCGGCGGGCCCCCCCGTTCCTGGGAACGACGTCCCCGGGAACAACGGAGGGGCCCGCGATGCCGCGGGCCCCTCCGTGTGTGCGGAGGATCAGCCGGTGCCGGTGGTCCCGGGCAGCTCCGTGCCCGTGCCCTCGGTGCCGGTCACACTCTCGCCCCCGGTTCCGGTGCCCGTTCCCTCGGTCCCGGTGCCTTCGGTCCCGGTCCCGCCGGTACCCGTGCCCCCGGTCCCGGTGCCCTCGGTGCCCGTTCCCTCGGTGCCCTCCGTCGTCCCCTCGCTGCCGCCGCCGGTGGTGCCCTCCTGCTGCACCATGCGCCGGTAGAGCGGGTCGCGGAAGTTGGCCAGCGCCACGAGCGGTCCGGACAGGCTGACCCTGTCCTCCACCGACTCGGACTCGGTGGGCTGCACCCACACCAGGACCAGGTAGTGGCCGCTGACGACCGCGTCGCTGGCGCTGTAGCCGCTGCCCAGGCGGTCGAAGGGCTCGGCGCCGGACGGGGAGAGCACGAAGCCGGGGTCCTGGGCGCCCTCCCCCTCGGGCTCGGTGAGGGCCGCGGCGACCGCCCGGCTGCCCTCGACGTCGGCGAGGTTGAACACGGCCACGACGCCGAAGTAGGTGTCGGAGACGTAGGTGGCGCGCCCGGCCTGGGTGCAGTCGGCCTCGGCCAGGGCGGCCTTGGCGGGCTCGCCCCACACCGCGGCGGCGCAGTCCTCGGCCAGGGCCGAGTCGCGCAGGGTGAAGTCGATGCTCTGGCTGGAGATCTCGGCGTTGCGGTCCCCGAACAGCTCGTTCTCGTTGAGGGGGCGGCTGTCGGCCTCGCGGGTGGCGAGCACCTCGTTCATGCTGCCGGCGTCGATGACCCGGTACACGGCGGGGCGGGTCTGGGGAGCGGCCTGCTCTTCGCCGCCCTCCTCCCCCGCGTTGAGGTACAGGACCACGCCGAGGGCGATCAGGGCCACGACCAGGACTCCGGCCACGACGGCGATGAGGGGGCCCAGGCGCCTGGACTCCTTCTTCCTGCGCCCCCCGGCCCGTCGGCGCCCGCCCTCCCGGGAGGAGCGCCCCTCGGGCTCGGGGTCGGGCTCGCTGCTCTTCCTCCGACGCCCCGCGGGTCCGGACGCCGACGGTTCAGAAGGGGACACCCAATGGACCTTTCCTCGGATGCGGTCCGGCCCGCGCGTACGCGGGCCGGACCGGTGTGTTCGGGGGTGTGTGAGGCCGGGAATCCTCGCCGCGCCTCGTGTGACCTCGGGTCGGTCTGTCGCAGATCCTATCGGGGCCTCCGACAGGCCGGGACAGACTACTCCTCGGCCTGCTCCGCCGCCTGGTTCACGGCCACGACCTCCTCGTAGACGTAGCGCGCCGCGTTCATGGAGGCCACGCTCAGCGTCGCCATGTCGGTGTTGTCCCCGGGCGGGGTGCCGTCGGTGTCGGCCACCCAGAACACGGCCAGGTAGTGGCCCATGACCTGGGTCGTGGCCTGGCTGTAACCGTCCCGGAGGCCGGGGACCTCGTCGCCGGTCTGCGTGAGCAGGAACCCGGCGCCGCTCTCGGCGTTGGTCGGGTCCAGTTCGCGCTCGACCTCGGCCGCGGCTTCGGCGTTGGCCAGATCGAACAGGGTGAACTGGGCCACGTGCTGCTCGTCCCCGTCGGTGTACACGCCGGAGGCGGCCTGGACGCAGTTGGCGTCGATCAGGCTCTGGCCGAGTTCCTCGCCCCACACCAGGGAGGTGCAGGAGTCGGTGACGGCGGCCTGGCGCAGCTCCAGGTTCATGTCGTCCAGGCCGATCTCGCGGACCGGGTCGAACACGCTCTCCTCGGTCATCGGTTCGGTGCCCTCGGGGCGCTCGTTGATGGCGCCGAAGACGTCCTCGCGGTTGGGCTCGGACAGGTACAGCTCCGGGGTGAGGGTGCTGTGCCCGTCCGGCGGGGCCACGACCGTGTCGTCCCCGCCCGCGACGGCGCCGCCGTTCCCGGCGAAGAGCTGGTAGGACAGCAGGCCGAGGAGGGCGATCAGCGCGATGCTGAACGCTCCGAGCAGGACGCCGAGCACGGCGGTGCCGCGCTTGCGCTTGCTCTGCTCGGCGAGGGTGTACACGATCTGGTTGGGCCGGTCGCCCAGGACCGAGACCCTCTTGATCGCGGCGGCGGAGAAGGCCGAGACCTTGTTCACTCCCGTGGCTCCGGCCCGCCTGCCTCCGGCGGCCCGGTTGCCCGGGGCCCTGCGGCGGGAGGGGCCGCGGGCCCCGCGGCCCCTCCTGCGGCGCGAGGCGCGGCCGCCCGCGGTCTCCTCGGCGCCGTCCGCGTCGTCGCCGTCGGCGCCGGTGCCGTCGTCCTCGTCGTAGGGGCCCTCGTCGTAGGGCTCCTCGTCGTAGCCGTCGTATCCGTCGTGGCCGCCGTCGTCGGCGGGACGGGTGTGGCCGTACTCCGCGGAGAAGTCCTCCTCGGGGTCGTACCCCTCCTGGTCCTGGTCCAGGATCTGGTCGTCGGCGCGGTCCTCGGTGCGGGCGCGTTGGGCGCGACGGCCTCTGCGGCCGTACCCGGACTCAGCTCTGCTCACGGTCTTTCTCAATCGTCAACCCGTGGTCTGCTCGAAAGGTACAGGGGCCCAGATGCGTGTCCGGACACGGCCGGTCCACGTGGCTTCCCTGTGTCTACTCGGGCTTCGTCCCGGGTTCGGTTCCCGTGTCCCCGGCGTCCCTGTCGGTCGAGCCCTCGCTACTAGATCGTTCAGGGCTCGGGTGGTATTCCGTCCCCGCCTCCTGTGAGCTGGAGCTTTGCGAACCGACACGCGATTCCTCGCTGTCCAGGGCGCTGTAGACGGTGCTGTCGTCGCGCGTCTCACCGTCGGTTGTGGGCCCGAACACCTGGGTTCCGGCGTCGTGGCCGTGGGGGACGACGGCGCTGGAGAAGGAGTCGATGCGCCGTCCCGCCCACACGAAGTAGGCCAGGGCGGCGAGGAGGACCAGGATGGAGGTCCAGTTGTTCAGGCGCATGCCGAGGAAGTCGTTGGCGGGATCCACCCGCAGGTACTCGATCCAGAACCGGCCGACGCAGTAGCCCATGACGTAGAGGGCGAACAGGCGCCCGCCCTGGAGGGAGCGCTCGTAGCGGCGGCCAGCCCAGGCCAGCAGGACGGCCAGGCCCAGGCACCACAGGGACTCGTAGAGGAAGGTGGGGTGGTAGGTGCTCACACCCAGTTCCATGCCCGGGCGCAGGGCGCCGTTGGGGTAGGGGGAGATCTCCACGGCCCAGGGCAGGTCGGTGGGCCTGCCGAACAGCTCCTGGTTGAAGTAGTTGCCCCAGCGGCCCAGGGCCTGGGCCAGGGGGATGGTGGGGGCGATGGCGAAGGAGAGCTTGGACATGGACAGGCCGCGCTTGCGGGCCACCAGCCACACGCCGAGGGCGCCCATGGGGATGGCGCCCCAGATGCCGAGTCCGCCCTCCCAGATGTACAGCGCACGGATGGGCTCACGGCCCTCGGCGAAGTACAGCTGGGCGTCGCTGATGACGTGGTAGAGGCGTCCGCCGATCAGGCCCAGGATCACGGCCCACACGGCCATGTCCATGATGGTGCCCTTCTCACCGCCCATGGCGGCCCAGCGCCGCTCGCTCCACAGCACCGCGACGATGACTCCGGCGAGGATGCACAGGGCGTAGAAGTGGATCTGAAGCGGCCCGATGGGGATGGAGTTGACCTGCGGGCTGGGGAAGGCCGCGAGGGCCCGGCCGAACTCGACCGCGCCCTCCGTGGCTGTCGACGACAATGTCACTGGTCTGCTCTCGGGTTCGCCCCGCGTGCGGGGGTGTCTTAGGGGATGGCTACTCCGCGCCACCCCCGTCGCCTGTGGGTTGGGTGTCGACCTCGCCGGGCTCCGCTGAGGCGATCGCCTCGTTGAGGCCCCGGGCGGTCATGGCGGTGTCGTTGCCGAGCAACTCACCGTTGATGTAGACGGAGGGCGTTCCGCGGAAGGCGTTGTCTCCGCTGTAGCGAGTGTAGGCGTTCCCGGTGGCTTCGATGATCTGGCCCGTGTACGTCCCCTCCAGGAACGAGGGGTCGTGGCCGTGCTCGGCACCCCAGGCGAGCAGGTCGGACAGCACCATGGTGGCGAGGGTCTCCTCGCCGATCTGCGCCCTGGCGTCCTCGGTCAGGGCGGGCAGGAACTCCTCGGTGAACCGGGAGACCACGGCGGCCTCGTCCTCCACCCGCTGGTCGAACTGCTCCTGCTGCTCCGGGGTGGGGTCGGTCTCGGCGAACCACTCCTTGAGCTGGTCGACGGTGAAGCCCTCGGTGCGCTCGGTGGGCTGGTTCTCGAAGAGGATGTCGTTGTAGCGCACGAACCGGTCGTGGTCGGCGGCGGCGCGGGCGGCGGCCCCGGCGCGCAGCGAGTTGCTGCTCAGGGGCACCGGCTGCTGGGCGAAGATGCTGACCGGCCGGTAGTGGACGATGGCCTCGCCCTGGGCGGCGTTCTCCTTGAGGACGCCGCCGTTGAGCAGCTCGAACTGGCGGCAGGCGGGGCACTGGTAGTCGGCGTAGACCTCGACGACGGGGGCCGAGGCGCCCTCCTGGGCCATGACGACGCTGCCGTCCTCCTGGAGGGTCGTCGGCGCCAGGGCCCCCTCGTACTCGCCGCTGCGGCGGGCGGGGGTGGGGGGGGNCGGCGGCGGCGCCCACCACGATGAGGGTCCTGTTGCGCTTGGCCTTGCGCTTGTCCTTCTCCCTCTGTTCCCTGAGCTTCTCGCGGGAGCGCCTGCGCGCTTCACTGCCCATGTCTTCCCCTGTTCCTCACTGCTGGATACGGTCGGCCGTCCGGGGTCACCGGAAGAGGCCGAGGGCGCGGTCGACGGCGAAGGGCGAACGCGGCCAGACCGCGACGAAGGCGCCCATCGCGGCGAAGGCGATGTCGCGGGCGATGGAGAGCCCGTAGGTGGTCTCCTCCGGGTCGACCTGTCCGCCGCCGCCGAAGCAGCCGCAGTCGATGCTCAGCCCCCGGGCCATGGCGGAGAGGATCCCGGCGATGAAGACGACCATGAGCAGCGCGCTGACGGCGCCGACGTAGCGGGTGGCGAAGCCGACCAGGAGGAGGGCGGCCAGGGCGAGTTCGAACAGGGGGAGGGTGTAGCCGATGAACCGCGCGGCCTCCGCGGGGAAGAGGTCGTAGGCCTCGACCGCCTGGACGGACAGGGCCGGGGGGAACTTGGAGACGGCGGCGAAGACCAGGACGGCGGCCAGTCCGACGCGGCAGGCGAGGCTGAGCCAGGGTTGGACGGCCTCCCAGCGCGATCCGGGCGCGGGGTCGGTGGCGGGCGTCTGGTCGGTTGTGTCCATCACTGCGGCCTCCGGGGAGAGAGCGGGCGGGTCATCTGGTGTGCGGGGCGGGTACCCCCGCCTGCGGGCGGGAGGGGGAGCCCCTGCCTCCTTCCGTTCGGTGCGGCCGTGGCCGTCGCGCCCGCCGGAGCGGACGCGGGTCCCTCCATGGAGTCGTCACCGGGCCGCGCGGGGTTCCCGGGACGTGGAGATGTGGCCACCGCCACCCGCGCCGTGCGCGTCCGGGACGAACACGGACCGGTGGCCCGGAGGGGCGGGTGGGCACCGGGAAAGGGAACCCGCAACCACCATGCGTGGGCTTGTCGTCGCCCTTCGTGTCGGGTCAGATCCTACTGTGTGTGCCGAGCACATGACGCTGCGTCCGGGATTTCGGGCGCAGCGACCTGCGCCCCTCGGGGCGGAGGAGGTCCCTCCCCTTCCATGGCCACCCGTACGAGTGCCTGTTCAGGGGGCCTCACCGGGTTTTCCGGGGACTCTCCCACCCGGTTCTCACCGGCTCGACCGTCGTCTCACCCGGCACGGTGGTGGGGGGTTCCGCGGGGGTCGGGCCCACGACGAGGGCGGGGGCCGTCCCGTGGACGGCCCCCNACCGCGGGCCCCTCGGGTCAGGTGCGGCCCGAGCGCACCCCCTGCGCCAGTTCCTGGGCGAAGGAGCGGACCGCGACGAGCCCGGTCTCCAGGTCCGGCGCGTCCAGGACGCGCTGGCAGAACCCGGCGCCGACGATCACGCCGTCGGCGTAGGCGGCCACCTCGGCGGCCTGGGCGCCCGTGGAGATGCCCAGGCCCACGCAGACCGGCAGGCCGGAGTCGCGGGTCGCCTCGCGGGTGCGCCGCACCAGCGCGGCGGCGGTGTCGGCGACCTGGGTGCGGGTGCCGGTCACGCCCATGAGCGAGGCGGCGTACACGAAGCCGGTGCACTCCCGTGTGGTCAGGGCCAGGCGCCGGTCGGTGGAGGAGGGCGCGACCAGGAACACCCGGTCCAGGCCGCAGGCGTCGGAGGCGGCCACCCACTCCTCGGACTCCTCGGGGATGAGGTCGGGGGTGATCACCCCGGCCCCGCCCGCCTTGGCCAGGTTCGCGGCGAAGCGCTCGACCCCGTAGCGCTCGATGGGGTTCCAGTAGGACATCACCACGGCGGCGGCGCCGGTGGCGGCGGTGGCCTCGACCACGCGGAACACGTCGTCGGTGGTGGTGCCCGCGGCCAGGGCGCGGTCGGCGGCCCGCTGGATGGTGGGGCCGTCCATCATGGGGTCGGAGTAGGGCAGCCCGACCTCGATGACGTCGCAGCCCCCCTCGACCATGGCCTGGATGACCCGGACGGAGGACTCCGCGTCGGGGAACCCGGCGGGCAGGTAGCCGATCAGGGCGGCGCGTCCGGCCTCGCGGGCCTCGGCGAGCTTGGTCTGCAGTGCGGTGGCGCTCACGCCTGTCCCTCCGGGTCAACGAGGCCGAAGTAGGCGGCCGCGGTGTCAACGTCCTTGTCGCCGCGCCCGGAGAGGTTCACCAGGATGACGGCGTCCGGGCCGAGGCGCTCGCCGAGCTTGCGGGCGCCGGCCAGGGCGTGCGCGCTCTCGATGGCCGGGATGATGCCCTCGGTGCGGCACAGCAGCCGGAAGGCCTCCATGGCCTCGGCGTCGGTGATCGGCTCGTAGTCGGCGCGGCCGGTGTCGGCGAGGTAGGCGTGCTCGGGGCCCACCGCCGGGTAGTCGAGTCCGGCGGAGATGGAGTGGCTGGGCAGGGTCTGGCCGTACTCGTCCTGGAGCACGAAGGTGCGCGCCCCGTGGAAGACGCCGGGGCTGCCCGCGGTGATGGAGGCGGCGGTGCGGGTGGTCTGCGCGCCCTCTCCCCCGGCCTCGAAGCCGTACAGGGCGACCTCCTCGTCGGGGATGAAGGCCGCGAAGACCGCCATGGCGTTGGAGCCGCCGCCCACGCACGCGGCGACCGCGTCGGGGAGCCTGCCGACGCGCTCCAGGACCTGTTCGCGGGCCTCCTGGCCGACGACGAAGTGCAGGTCGCGCACGAGCTTGGGGAAGGGGTGCGGACCGGCGACGGTGCCGAACAGGTAGTGGGTGCGGTCGACGTTGGCGACCCAGTCGCGGAAGGCCTCGTTGATGGCGTCCTTGAGGGTGCGGCTGCCGATGGTGACGGGGACGACCTCGGCGCCGAGCATGCGCATGCGGGCGACGTTGAGCGCCTGGCGGCGGGTGTCCTCCTCGCCCATGTAGATCACGCACTCCAGGCCGAGCAGGGCGCAGGCGGTGGCGGTGGCCACGCCGTGCTGTCCGGCGCCGGTCTCGGCGATGACGCGGGTCTTGCCCATGCGCTTGGTGAGCAGGGCCTGGCCGAGGACGTTGTTGATCTTGTGCGATCCGGTGTGGTTGAGGTCCTCGCGCTTGAGCAGGATCCGCGCGCCGCCGCAGTGCTCGGAGAAGTTGCGGGCCTCGCTCAGGGCGCTGGGGCGCCCGGTGTAGTCCTTGAGCAGCGCGGCGAGTTCGGCCTGGTACTGGGGGTCCTGCTTGGCCTTCTCCCACTCCGCGGCCACCTCGTCGAGGGCGGCGATGAGGGCTTCGGGTGCGAAGCGGCCGCCGAAGCGGCCGTAGTGCCCGCGCTGGTCGGGCAGAAGTTGGTCGGAACTCATGGCACGCTCTCCTGGGAAGGGCCGACCGCGGGGCTCCCCCGGCCTCGCGCCGCGGGATCCGCGCGCCGACCGGCTGTGCGCCGCCCGGCTCCGGCGGCGCGTTCTGACTGTGGGTCAACGCGGCGGCGGGAACCCGCGGCTCACTGGCGCGGGTTCCCTAGAGCCATCGCCATCTGCGGACGGGGCGCGTCGCCGCCGCGTCCGCCGGTGCCTGCGTCGTCCCTCTCACGGACTCCGGCCCCCTAGTTCCGGTCCCGCAGGGCGGGGTGTGCCCCGGCGGTGACCAGGTCGGCGACGGCCTCGCGCGGGTTGCGGCCCCGGACGAGGCTCTCGCCGACGAGGACGGCTCCGGCTCCGGCCCCCGCGTAGGCCAGCAGGTCGTGCGGGCCGCGGACACCGGACTCGGCGATCTTGACGACGTCGGAAGGGATGAGGGGGGCGAGCCGGGAGAAGGTGTCCCGGTCCACCTCCAGGGTCTTGAGGTTGCGGGCGTTGACGCCGACGACGGTGGCCCCGGCGTCGAGTGCGCGCGAGACCTCCTCCTCGTCGTGGACCTCCACCAGCGGCATCAGGCCGAGCGAGCGGGCCCTCTCCACCAGGGAGACCAGGGCCTC
The DNA here is from genome assembly GCA_000340945.1 of Nocardiopsis synnemataformans DSM 44143. Classification (GTDB taxonomy): domain Bacteria; phylum Actinomycetota; class Actinomycetes; order Streptosporangiales; family Streptosporangiaceae; genus Nocardiopsis; species Nocardiopsis synnemataformans. Next base: position 45,809 of record ANAW01000108.1, read on the forward strand.
CTGGGGCAGGGCCGCGACGATGAGCAGCACCGCGGAGGCGCCGAAGACGCGGGCCTCCCACAGCTGGTAGGAGCTGACCACGAAGTCCTTGCGCAGCAGCGGGGTGTCGACCGCCTTGTGGACGGTCTGGAGGTCGGCGAGGCTGCCCTTGAAGCGGCGCTGCTCGGTGAGGACGCTGATCAGGGCGGCGCCGCCGGCCTCGTAGTCGCGGGCCAGGGCGGCGGGGTCGGTGATGGCCGCGAGGGGGCCCTTGGAGGGGCTGGCACGCTTGACCTCGGCGATGACGTGCACGCCGGGGCGGCGCAGGGCGGCTTCGGCGTCCTTCGGGGTGGGCACCGACCCGGCCTGGGCCTTGAGGCGGTCAAGGGGCAGGTCCTCCTGCCGCTGCGCCAGGTCAGCGCGTACTCCGTCGAGGATCTCGTCGAGCACGCTCACCAGTTACTGCTCCCTCGTGAAAGTGGGCCGGCACGGCGGTGGCCCGTGGTGCGGGCCCCTCGCGCGGCGGGATCGGACACCGCCGCACCGTGTTGCTGGTCATCGTATCCACCCGTGGGGACCGCAGGGCCGCCGCCCCCGACGTGACACTCCGTGGAGGTGCTCGCGGGGGCGGGGGAACGCTCCGCCCGGGCGTGCCGGGGCGGAGCGCCGGGGGTGCGCTAGGCGTTCGCGGCGACCATGCCGAACATGACCACGAAGAACAGGATGTACAGCACGAGGATGACCGCGCAGACGATGAAGCTGACCAGGCCGATGATGCCCATGATCTTGGCGGTGTCGGCGGCGGACTGGGCTCCCGCGTAGTCGCCCATCTCCCACTTGCTGTTGACCTGGAGGGCGAAGATCAGGCCGATGATGCCGATGACGGTGCAGCTGAGGATGCCGAGGATGTTGTACATCAGGTAGTTCTTGGGCGGTCCGCCGGGGGGCGGGCCGCCGTAGCCGCCGGGAGGGCCGTAACCACCGGTGTGGGGAGGGCCGTAGCTCATGTGATGGCACCTTTTCGGGACGTTGTGGTCGTGTGCGGCGGCGCGTGGCCGCGTTCGCCGGGTAGGACTGCGGTGGGGCGGTTCTGGTTCTGCTACCAGCCGGGGAAGAGGGGCGTCCCGGGGGCGAGGAAGGAGAACCAGGGCAGGTTGCGCAGGACCCAGTGCGCGGTGACGACGATGAGGAACAGCCACAGGAACCAGCCCGGCGTGAGCTTGGGGGGGCTCTTGGGCGGCCGCACGGAGCGGTAGAGCCAGAGCCCGTAGGTCCAGGCGATGTAGGGGGCCAGCAGCCACAGCAGGGGGTTCATGCTGATGGAGGCGAGGACCTCACCGTGTGTGAGCAGGGCGATCGCCCGCATGGTGCCGCAGCCGGGGCAGAAGGTGCCGGTGATCAGCAGCCAGGGGCAGGTGGGGTAGATGCCGGGCTCGTTGGGGTCCACGAAGTGCAGGAGGGCGGCCCCGGCCAGGCCGAGGGCGCCCAGCCCCACGGGCCACACGGCCGGGTGCAGCGCCTGGATCCGGTTCCTGGCCCGGTCCGTCAGGGAGCGCGCGGCCGGGGGTGCGGGGGGCGAGCTCTGCGGCGGCTCGCTGGACTGTGGGAACGACACGTGACCAGCTTAGGGGTTGGGAGCCCGGAATCGGGGCCGGAGAAAGTGTGCCCCCGAGCGCCGGGGCGCTCGGGGGCGGAGAGAGGTCACGGGCAGGGCCCGGGGCCTTACCCGTCAGTACGTGTACGTCGGGGCGGTGGCGGCGGCGCCGATGCCCAGGACCACCACGAAGATCATGTAGAGGATCCACAGGGCGACCCAGATACCGCCGAGGATGAAGGCAATCTTCGTCCACTTCTTGGACTGCTTCTGGGCCTCCAGGGCGCCGGCCTGGTCACCGCGGTTCCACAGGTCGTTGACCTTGGTGGAGTTGATGATGGCGGGGATGGCGAAGGGCCAGCAGCAGAAGATGGCGACGATGGCCCAGACCAGGCCGTTGTCCGGCGGGGGACCGCTGGGGGCGCCGTAGCCGCCGGAGGGCGGGCCGTAGCCGCCCCCGGGGGGACCGTAGCCGCCGCCGGGAGGCGGGCCGGGGTTGCCGGGGGGAGGGGGACCGTAACTCATGCTCGGTACAACTTTCCGGAAGAGGACAAGGGATTTTCGCGGCGCACGGAGGAACACTCCGGCCCAACACGGGGCAGGGTTGGATCACCGGATCGCATACACCGCGGGCAGAAAGGAATGATGCCAGATCGGTGGGACTCCCACCGAACCGAACCAACGCGGCAGCCGTGGCCGGTGGGCCGAATCTACCCGCCCCGTGGGACCTTCGTCCATATTTCCGTTACTCACTCGTTGTGAGCTGCTGCTTTCCCGGTGTCCCGTGTCTCTCAGGCCTTGGTCGCGTCGGGGTCCAGGGCGGGACCGGGCTGCGCGGCGGCGGGCTCGGGCTGCGCGGCGCCGGACTTGCGGCCGGCCTCCCACTCCTCGCGCGTGGGCGGAACGGGGCGGGGCTCCTTGCGGCCGTAGCCGGCCTTCTTCATGGCACCGGCGATCGCGGCGAGCACGACGCTGGCGACGAGGGCGACGGCGGTCCACAGCAGCAGGGCGCCGCCGCGGNGGACCACGCCACGATCCAGGACACGGTGAGGAACCAGGCGGACAGGGTGTTGCCGTGGTCGTCGTGGTGCTCGTCGGCCATCAGGTGTTCTCCTTAGGTTCGGCTGGGCGTGCTGCCAGCGGTGCGTGTGCGGCGCCGTCGGAGTCCGCGGGCGTGGCGCCTCCGGGCTCGGCGTCGAGTGTGGGGTCGTCACCGGCGTCCAGCGACCTCCACAGGTCGGAGGGCGTCTCGGACCGGGTCGGGCGCGGTGCGGCGTCCCGATCGTACCGGGTGCCCATACCAGGCCAGGCAGGGGCTCGTAGGACCGCGACCAGCCCCGTCGCGACCAGGAGGACGGCTCCGGCCACGGCCATGGCGGGCCCCAGGGCCAGCAGTCGGGGGTCGGCGGCCACCTGGGCGGCCCCGGCGGTGTCGGTGGTGTTCTCGGCCACCGCGGCCAGGAGCGCGCCGGGGCGGGTGGCGCCCCAGACGGCGTTGAGGGCTGCCGCTCCGCCCAGGGCGACGAGGAGTCCGACCGCGCGGCGGGCCCAGCCCCGGGTGGCGTACAGGCCCGCGATCCCGGCCAGCCCGGCCCAGCCGATGCCGCTCAGGGCGCCGGTGAGGTCGGTTCCGGTGAGTTCCACGGAGACGGGGGCGACCGGCCCCGGCGCGGTGAGCTCGCCGGTCGCCCACTGGCGCCCGGCGGCGGCGAGCAGCAGTCCGGCCCCGGCGGCCAGGGCGAGCATGGCCAGGCCGTACTCCCGGCGCGCGCGGGGCGCGAAGGCGGGGGAACTCACAGGAGTCTCCCGGCATCGAAGCAGGTGTGGTCGCCGGTGTGGCAGGCGGCGCCCTCCTGGTCGACGCGGACCAGCAGGGTGTCCCCGTCGCAGTCGAGTGCGACCGAGACCACACGCTGGGTGTGTCCGGAGGTGGCGCCCTTGACCCAGTACTCGCCGCGGCTGCGCGACCAGTAGGTGGCGGCGCCGGTGGTGAGGGTGCGGTGCAGGGCCTCGTCGTCCATCCAGGCGAGCATGAGTACGTCCCCGGTGTCGTGCTGCTGCACGACGGCGGGGACGAGGCCGTCCGGGTTCCGCTTGAGGCGGGCGGCGATGTCCGGGTCGAGGCTGGTGACGCTCATGCACTCCAGATTATGGCCGCCGCCGGAGCGTCCCGCACCGGGTGTCCCCTGCCGTTGGGACGGCGCGGGGCGGAGCGGCTCGGGGCGGGTCGGAGCGGGGCGGAGCGCAGGGTCGGGGGGCGGTGGGTGTCGGGAGGCGGGGGTCGCGGATGTCCTAGAGTTCGTGCGTCGTCCTTCGCCCTGCCTTCGTACCCTGGGGGTTTCGTGACCGCCGAGTCCCTGTCCCGCGACCTCGCGGGCAAGCCCGAGGCGCTGACCCGGCTCGCCGAGCGCTTCCCGCGGTGGGATCCCTACGCCGCGCTGCCCGCGCTGCTCGACGACGAGCCCGCGGCGGTGCGCTTCCTGGGCCTGGGCGCGGCGCGGCACGCGTGCGAGGTGGCGGCGGCGCGGCTGCGCCGGGCGGGGATCGCGGCGAGCGCGGACTTCTCCTCGTCGGCGGAGGAGCCGCCCGCGGGTCCCGAGACGCTCGTGGTCGCGGTGAGCCTGGGCGGCGGGCAGCGGGAGCTGTACACGGTGCTGGACCGCTACGTGGCGCGGTCGCCGGTGATCGTCCTGGCCCCGGCGGTGGACCTGGTGGTGGGGCGCCAGGCGGACCTGCTGGTGCCGCTGCACGCGGGCGAGGAGGCGAGCGGTGTGGGCTGTCGCGCCTACCAGCACGCGCTGGCCCTGCTCCTGCTGCTGGGGCACCGCCTGGGCGCGCCCCGGTCGGGCAACAGCCAGTCCCTGCCGGGGCTGCTGCGCCGCGCGGCGAACGCGACGGCGTCGCTGCTGGAGAGCGCGCCGGAGTGGGTGCCCGAGGTCGCCCGGGCCCTGGAGTCGCCGCACGGTGTGCACATGGTGGCTCCGGCCGAGCGTATGGCGTCGGCCTGGCAGGGGGTGCGGGTGCTGCGCCAGGGGCCGGTGCGGGTGGCGCACGCGTGTGAGACCGGGGAGTGGTCGCACACCGACCGCCACCTGGCGGCGGTGACGGACTACCGTGCGCTGCTGTTCGCGGGGTCGGCCTACGACGAGCGCTTCGCCCAGCACCTGGGGCAGCTGCGGGGGTCTTTCGTGGCGGTGGGCCCCACTCCGGGCCAGGAGCGGATGCCGGAGGCGGAGCTGACCGTGCGCTACCCGGGCGACACCGACCAGGACCTGAACCTGCTGGTGGAGCCGCTGGTGGCGGAGCTGCTGGCGGCGCACTGGTGGCGCGGCCGATAGGCGTCCACAGGCCCGGTCCGGGTGTTGCCCCGGTTCAGGCGGCCCGGGGAGAATGGATTCGGGGGGCCGCCCCCACCACGGGAGGGGCACGGCGCCCCCGGATCAACGGTAGCCCGGCGGCCGTGCGGGCGCACCCCCTCCGGCCGGCCTGTGGACGACCCGGGTCAGGCCGAGGAGCGCACCCAGGAGGCGTACAGGTCGGCGTACACGCCGGGCCTGTCCACCAGCTCGGCGTGCGAGCCGCTCTGCACGATGCGCCCGCCGTCGAAGACGAGGACCCGCTCCGCGGCCTCGGCGGTGGACAGCCGGTGCGCGATGGCCACGGAGGTGCGCCCGCGCGTGAGCCGGTCCAGGGCGCGCTGGATGCGCACCTCGGTGTGCGGGTCCACCGCCGAGGTGGCCTCGTCCAGCACCAGCAGGTCGGGGTCGGCGACGTAGGCGCGCACCAGGGCGACCAGCTGCCGCTCCCCCGCCGAGAGCGACTCCCCGCGCTGGCCCACGGGGGTGTCCAGCCCGTGGGCGAGGCTGTCGAGCCACTCCGCCAGTCCCAGTTCGGTGACGGCGGCCTCCAGTTCGGCGTCGGTGCTCTCGGGGCGGGCGAAACGGATGTTGTCGCCCAGGGAGCTGTCGAAGAGGAAGCCCTCCTGCGGGACCATCACCACGCGGCTGCGCAGGGAGGAGAAGGCCACCTCGCGCAGGTCGACGCCGTCGAGCCGGACGGTGCCCCGGGCGGGGTCCATGAGGCGGGTGAGCAGTTTGACGAAGGTGGTCTTGCCCGAGCCGGTCTCGCCCACCACGGCCACGCGGGTGCCGGGGGTGATCTCGACGCTGACGTCGTCCAGGACGACGGGGCCCTCGGGGTAGGAGTAGGTCACCTCGTCGAAGGAGACCCGGACGGGTCCGCGCGGCAGCACCCGGCCCGCCTCGCCGGGGTCGGCGATGTCGGGGACGGTGTCGAGCACGCCCAGGACGCGGCGCCAGCCCGCGATGGCGTTCTGGGCCTCGTTGAAGATCTCGGTGGCCATCATCATCGGCTGGATGAACAGGGTCATCAGGAACAGGAAGGCGATGAGCTGCCCGGCGGTCAGGCCGCCGTCCAGGCCGAGCCAGACGCCGATGAGGACGACGGCGGTGTTGCCCAGGGCCGCGATGATCTCGGCGAAGGGCGAGACCGCCATGGACAGGCGCTGGGCGCGGACCTGGGAGCGGCGCGTGGTCAGGACGGTGGTGTCGATGCGCTCGGCGGTGCGCCGCTCGGTGCCGTGGGCGCGGATGACGGAGGCGCCCATGACGGTCTCGCCGATGACGCCGAGCATGTCGCCGGTGTTCTCGCGGACCTTGAGGTAGGCCTTGGAGAGCAGCTTCTGGAGCCAGCGCACGCCGAACAGCAGCGGCAGGAAGCAGATCCACACCACGAGGGTGAGCTGCCAGGAGTAGACCGCCATCAGGACGGTGGCGACCAGGAGCTGGCCGCTGCTGACCAGCAGGAGCAGGCCGCCCCACTGCATGAAGGTGCTGATCTGGTCGACGTCGCTGGTGACGCGGGAGACCAGGGCGCCCTTGCGCTCGCTGTTCTGGGTGAGCACGGACAGGTCGTGCACGTGCCGGAAGGCCTTGCGGCGCAGTGTGGCCAGGCCGGACTCGGTGGCCCGGTACAGGCGCACGTTCATCAGGTAGGAGCAGATCATGGTGACCACGAGCAGGGCGGCGCAGACGGCCACCATGCGGGTGACGAAGCCCAGGTCGGGTCCGTCCGGCCCGGACAGCCCGTTGTCGATGATCTGCTGGACGGCGACGGGCACGACGACCTTGCCCGCGGTGGCCACGACGGCGAAGGCCAGGGTGAGCCACAGGCCGCGGGCGAACTCTGGGGAGAGCCGCAGGCCGCGCTTGAGCGTGTCCATCGCGCCCTCGGAGGAGCGGTGCAGCGACACGGCCGGGTCGTCGGGGGCGCGGTCCGGCCGCTCCTCCCGCTCCCGCTCTCGCTGCTCGTCGCGGGTGGGCGCGCTCATCGGGTGGCCTCCTCGGCGGCGTCGTCACGGGTGGGGCGGGCGGGTTCGAGGGGGCCGGGCTCCTCGGGCAGCGGGGCGTCCTCGGCCTGCCCCTCGGCGGAGGCGCGCTCGTAGGCGGTGACGAGCCTGTTGTAGCCGGGCGAGGTGGTGAGCAGTTCCTCATGGGTGCCGCGGGCCAGCACGCGTCCGCGTTCCATGTAGACGACCTCGTCGGCGAGTTCGATGGTGGCACGGCGGTAGGCGACCACGACCACGGTGGCGGCGTCGTCGCGCTCGCGCAGGCCCGCCAGGATCTGCGCCTCGATCTGGGGGTCGACGGCGGAGGTGGCGTCGTCCATGATGAGCAGCCGCGGCCGGCGCACGATCGCGCGGGCCAGGGCCAGGCGCTGGCGCTGGCCTCCGGAGAGGGTGGTGCCCTTCTCCCCGAGCCGGGCGTCGAGCCCGCCCTCCAGTTCGCGGACGAAGCCGTCGGCGCGGGCCAGGCGCAGGGCGGCCCAGACCTGGTCGTCGCCGGTGTCGGCGCCCAGGGTGATGTTGTCGCGGACGCTGTCCTCGAACACGAAGGCGCCCTGGGGCACCAGGGCCATGTGCCGGGGGATCTGGTCGCGGGCCAGGTCGCGCACGTCGACGCCGTCGAGGGTGACGCTGCCGGTGTCGGCGTCGACCAGGCGCATCAGGACGGTGGTGAGCGTGGACTTGCCCGATCCGGTGGGGCCGACCAGGGCGACGGTGCGCCCGGGGGCGATGTCCAGGTCCACGCCGTTGAGGACGGTGGTGCGCGGCTCGGTGTCGGCGCCGCCGTCCATCAGGTCGCGCGCGCCGCCCCGGGCGTCGTAGGAGTCGGCGTAGGAGAAGGTCACGCCGCGGGCGCTCAGGGCGATGCCGGTGGGGGTGTCCTCCAGGGTGCGGGTGCCGTGCTCCATGGCGCCGCCGGAGTTGAGGACGGACTGGACGCGGTCCCAGCCCACGACGCTGCGGGGCAGGTCGCCCAGGATCCACCCGAAGGAGCGGATGGGCAGGGCCAGGAGGGTGAACAGGAAGGCGATCTGGACCAGGTCCCCGGCGTCGATGGCGCCGGTGGACAGCCGCCACATGCCCAGGAGCAGGACGGCGAGCACGCCGAAGTTGGGCAGGGCCTCCATGACCGGGTCGAACATCGAACGCATCCGGCCGACCTGGATGAGCGCGTCGCGCAGGCGGTGGGCGGCGGAGGTGAAGCGCTCGGTCTCGGTGTCCTCGCGGCCGAGGGTCTTGACGACGAGGGCGCCGTCGAAGGACTCGTGGGCGACGCCGCTGACCTCGGCGCGCAGCGCCTGGGCGCGGGAGGCCATGGGTGAGACGCGGCGCTGGAAGACGACGTTGGCGGCGGCCAGGACCGGGAAGACGACGAAGGCGACCAGGGACAGGACCGGGTCGGTGGTGACCATGGCGACGGCCGCGATGACCAGCATGAACACGCTGCCGACGGCCATGGGCAGCGGGGCGAGCGGCTGCCAGGCGGCCTCGACGTCGGCGTTGGCGTTGGACAGCAGCTGTCCGGTGGGGTGGCGGTGGTGCCAGGACAGGGGCAGTTCGAGGTACTTGCGGGCGACGGCGCGGCGGTAGCGGGCCTGCATGCGGAACTGCATGAGCGCGGCGAGCATGCGGCGCATGGCGATGCCGGTGCCCTTGCCCAGGCCCACGCCCATGAGGAGTGCGGCGGCGCCGACGAGGGCGGCGGCGGTGGTGCTGCCCTGTTCGAAGGCGGGGAGGATGGTGGCGTCGGTGAGGTAGCCGAGGACGGAGGCGGAGCCGACGGTGACGGCGGCGTGCAGCATGGCGCCGGCGACGGCGGCGACGAAGACCCACGGCTCGGTGCGGGCGGCGACCCACAGCACGCGCATGCCGCGGGCGAAGACCCCGGTGTGCTCGGCGGTGTCGGATCCCTCGCGTGTTCGCGGTCCGTCCGCTCCCTCGCGTGCTCCCGGGCCGTCCGCGGTTCCGGGCGGTGCCGATCCCTCCTCGTTCTCCGGTTCCCTGGTGCTCGTACCCCGCGCCATACGCCCCCCGTTCTCCTCCGTGGCCGGGCAGGCCCGGCGCAGCCCGACACGCGCGCGGCGGCCTCCGGGCATGCCGGAGGGCGTGGACGTGCGCGTGTCGTGTCAACCTATCCAGCGGCACCGACAAGGTTCCACCGGATTGTTTCAGCGCCCGGCGCGACGGGGCTATTCCGTCTGGTTCGGGGCGTGGCGGGGCCGGTTCCGGTCGGAGGCGCGGACGGGGCCGGATTGGGCGTGTGGCCGGGGCCCGGGCGGTCGCGCGGACGGGGGCCCGGGCGGTCGCGCGCGGCGGCGCCCGGGCCCCGAGGGGGTGGGCCCGGGCGCCGCTGGGAGGAGCCGCGTCCCGGTTCCCCCGCGGCGGGTCACCGGGGCGCTGCGGGGCCGGTCAGCGGGCGTAGTCCTGGTAGCTGATCACGGCGTGGAAGGAGACGGGCCCGAAGACCCCGTCGACGCCGATGTCGAAGTACTCCTGGGCGCCGCGGACGGCCCGCTCGGTGGCGGGCCCGTAGACGCCGTCGGTGGCCAGGTGGGCGTTGAACTTGGCGTTGAGCTCGCGCTGGATCATGGTGACGACCGGTCCGGTGTCGCCGCGGCGGAACTGGTGCTGGCCGAAGACCAGCTCCTGGAAGTGCTCCCAGGTGTCGGGGTTGAGGTCGCCGTCGTTGTGCAGGTCGAAGGCCTCCTGGTAGGTGACGAGGGTGTCGTGGAGGTCCTGGTCGAACTCCAGGTCCAGCTCGCCCGGGTTGATCTCACCGTAGGAGAGCAGCATCTTGGCGGCGTAGACGTCGATGCTGGAGTCGCCGAGGGTGTACTCGGGCCAGACCTGGGACTCGATGGCGGCGAGGGCCTCGGGAGAGGTCTGGTCGAGGTCGTCCGCCAGGGCGGCGGGTGCGGTGGCGAGGGCGGTCGTCGCGGCGAGGGCGGCGGCCGCGAGAAGGGAGGCGGCCCGCCCGGTGGTGGTGGACATGGAGAGGTTCCTTTCCCCTGTGGTCCCTGTGGTCGGTGCTACACAGTGGTTCGGTGTTACACACTGTTCGATGTGTGAGACCGGCATCACGTTCACAAAATGCACGCCAATACCACCAAAAGGACACAGTTCTCTGTCCTCGCCCCTTTTTCTCAGCACATATGCCAACCGATTCGACGGCGTGCGCGTGTACGGGGCCGCGGAGCGGAACCGGGTACCGGCCGGGGGCGGGGCCCGCGAAGGGGCGGGCGGGCCGCACACGCGCAGCGGCCTCCGCGCGCTCGCGTGCGCGCGGAGGCCGTGTGCCTGGGATCAGTCGAGCCGTTCGGAGGCCGGGGCCCGTACCGCTCAGCGGACGGGGTGGCCCGCCTCGCGCAGGCTCTTCTTGACGTCGGCGATGGTGAACTGCCCGAAGTGGAAGACCGTCGCGGCCAGCACCGCGTCCGCGCCCGCCGCCACGGCCGGGGCGAAGTGCTCCACCGCGCCCGCGCCGCCGGAGGCGATCAGCGGCACCTCCACCCGCGAGCGCACCGCCCGGATCAGCTCCAGGTCGAAGCCCGACCGGGTGCCGTCGGCGTCCATCGAGTTGAGCAGGATCTCCCCCGCCCCCAGCTCCGCGGCGCGCTCGCACCACTCCAGGGCGTCGACCCCGGCGCTGCGGCGCCCGCCGTGCGTGGTGACCTCGAACCCGCTCGGGGTCGGCCGCCCGCCCTCGCGCACCCGGCGCACGTCGGCGGAGAGCACCAGCACCTGGCGGCCGAAGCGCTCGGCGATCTCCCCGATGAGCTCGGGCCGGGCGATGGCGGCGGTGTTGACGCCCACCTTGTCCGCGCCCGCGCGCAGCAGCCGGTCCACGTCGTCGGGGGTGCGCACCCCGCCGCCCACGGTCAGCGGGATGAACACCTGGTCGGCGGTGCGGCGCACCACGTCGTAGGTGGTCTCCCGGTCACCGCTGGAGGCGGTGACGTCGAGGAAGGTGAGCTCGTCGGCGCCGTCGGCGTCGTAGGTGCCCGCCAGCTCCACCGGGTCGCCCGCGTCGCGCAGGTTCTCGAAGTTGACGCCCTTGACCACCCGCCCGGCGTCCACGTCCAGGCAGGGGATGACGCGTACCGACACGCTCACCGCCGCACGCTCCCGGCCTCGCGCACCGTGGCCAGGGCGTCCTCCAGGGTGAAGGCGCCCTCGTACAGGGCGGTGCCCATGATGGCGCCCTCCACGCCCAGCGGCACCAGCGTGGCGATCGCCCGCAGGTCCTCCAGGCTGGAGACGCCGCCGCTGGCCACCACCGGCTTGTCGGTGCGCTCGCACACGGTGCGCAGCAGGTCCAGGTTGGGGCCCTTGAGGGTGCCGTCCTTCTGGACGTCGGTGACGACGTAGCGGGCGCAGCCCTCCGACTCCAGGCGCTCCAGGGTCCGCATGAGGTCGCCGCCGTCGCGGGTCCAGCCGCGCGCGGCCAGGGTGGTGCCGCGCACGTCCAGGCCGATCGCGATCCGGTCGCCGTGCTCGGCGATGATCCTGGCGCACCACTCGGGGTTCTCCAGGGCGGCGGTGCCGATGTTGACCCGCCTGCACCCGGTGGCCAGGGCGGCGGCCAGCGACTCGTCGTCGCGGATGCCGCCGGACATCTCGACCTTCACGTCGAGGCGGCCGACGATGTCGCGCAGCAGGTCGCGGTTGTGGCCGCGGCCGAACGCGGCGTCCAGGTCCACCAGGTGGATCCACTCGGCGCCGGCGGACTGCCAGGCCAGGGCCGCCTCGAAGGGGTCGCCGTACTGCCCGCCGGAGCCCGCCTTGCCCTGGACGAGCTGGACGGCCTGGCCGCCCGCCACGTCCACGGCGGGGAGCAGTTCGAGTACGGGGGTGGTGGTCTCGCCGGTCATGGAGTCATCTCGTTCTCGTCGGTCGGTCGAAAAAACGGCGTGTCAGAGGGTGTCGACCCAGTTGGCCAGGATGCGGGCGCCCGTGTCCCCGGACTTCTCGGGGTGGAACTGGGTGGCCCACAGCGGCCCGTTCTCGACGGCGGCCACGAACGGCTCGCCGTGCTCGGACCAGGTCACCCCGGGCGCGGCGATGCGCTCGTTGGTGGGCGTGAACTCCCACTCGCGCACGGCGTAGGAGTGCACGAAGTAGAAGCGGTCCTCGGGTCCGATCCCGGCGAAGAGCCGGGTGCCCTCGGGCGGGCGGACGGTGTTCCAGCCCATGTGCGGGACGACGGGCGCGCGCAGGCGGTCCACCGTGCCGGGCCACTCGCCGCAGCCCTCGGTGACCTCCTCCCCCGCCTCGGAGCCGGAGTCGGCGCGCTCCACCCCCCGGTCGAAGAGCACCTGCATCCCCACGCAGATGCCCAGGACCGGGCGTCCCCCGGCCACGCGCCGACCGATGATCCGGTCGCCGCCCGCGGCCCGGAGGCTGGACATGCACGCGCTGAACGCGCCCACGCCCGGGACGACGAGGCCGTCCGCGTCGAGGGCGGCGTGCGGGTCGGAGGTGACGGTGACGTCGGCTCCGGTGCGCTCCATGGCGCGCTGCGCCGAGCGCAGGTTGCCGGAGCCGTAGTCGAAGACGACCACTCGTGACGGCATGGTGCTGCCCTTCCCCTTCAGAAGTAGTCCAGGCGCAGTACGCCGGAGACCAGCGCGAGCGCCGTGCATCCGGCCAGGGCGACGGCGAGGGGCCGGTTGACCCTCCACAGGGCGTACGCGCCCCCGGCGAGGAAGCCCCCGAGCACGATGAGGGCGATCCCCCACAGGTGTCCGTCCATCTACAGGGCGCCCTTGGTGGACGGGATGCCGCTGACGCGCGGGTCGTCCTCGGTGGCCGCGCGCAGGGCGCGGGCCAGCGCCTTGAACTGGCACTCGACGATGTGGTGGGCGTTGCGGCCGTAGGGCACGCGCACGTGCAGGGCGACGCGGGCCTGGGCCACGAACGACTCCAGGATGTGGCGGGTCATGGTGGTGTCGTAGTCGCGGCCGATCACCGGGGCCATGCCCTCGGGCTCGCTGTGCACCAGGTAGGGGCGGCCGGAGACGTCGACGGTGACCTCGGCCAGGGCCTCGTCCAGGGGCACCTTGGCGTCGGCGAAGCGGCGGATGCCGCGCTTGTCGCCCAGGGCCTCCCGGAAGGCGGCGCCCAGGGCCAGGGCGGTGTCCTCCATGGTGTGGTGGGCGTCGATGTGCAGGTCGCCCTCGGTGCGCACGGTCAGGTCGAACAGGCCGTGCTTGGCGAGCTGGTCGAGCATGTGGTCGAAGAAGCCGACGCCGGTGGAGACGTCGGCGACGCCGGTGCCGTCCAGGTCGATCTCGACCAGGACCTTGGTTTCCTTGGTGGTGCGCTCGACGCGCCCGGTACGGCTCATGGTGGCGGAACTTCCTCGCTCGGTGCGGTGGGTGCGGGGCTCGGCCGGGTCGGCCCCGGCGGCGGTTTCGGGGTCGGCGGGCACGGCTCAGCGTCCGGTGGCGCGGAGCAGGGCCCGGCGGAAGGCGGCCATCTCCTGCGGGGTGCCGACGGTGACGCGCAGCCAGCCGGGCGGGCCGACCTCCCGGATGAGGACCTGCTGGTCGAGCATGGCCTGCCAGACCCGGGTGCGGTCCTCGAACTCGCCGAACAGGACGAAGTTGGCGTCGGACTCGGCGACCGCGAAGCCGTGCTCGCGAAGCCAGGCGACCAGGGAGTCGCGTTCGGCGCGCAGGTCGGCGACGGCGGCGAGGAGTTCGTCGGCGTGGTCGAGCGCGGTGAGCGCGACCGTCTGGGTGACGGCGGACAGGTGGTAGGGCAGGCGGACCAGCTGGAGGGCGTCGACCACGGCCGGGTGGGCGGCCAGGTAGCCCACGCGCGCCCCGGCCAGGGCGAAGGCCTTGGACATGGTGCGCGAGACGACGAGCCGGGGGTGGTCGGGCAGCAGGCTCAGCGCGCTGGGCGTGCCCTCTCGGCGGAACTCCGCGTAGGCCTCGTCCACGACCACGACGCCGGGGGCCGCCGCCAGAATGCGCTCGGTATCGGCGAGGTCCAGGGCGGTGCCGGTGGGGTTGTTGGGCGAGGTGAGGAAGACGACGCTGGGCTGGTGCTCGGCGATGGCGGCCAGGGCGGCGTCCACGTCGATCTGGAAGTCGGCTCCGCGCGGCACGGACACCCAGCCGGTGCCGGTGCCCCGGGAGATGATCGGGTGCATGGAGTAGGACGGCTCGAAGCCCATGGCGACCCGGCCGGGGCCGCCGAAGGCCTGGAGGACCTGCTGGAGGACCTCGTTGGAGCCGTTGGCCGCCCACACGCGGTCGGCGGTCAGGCCGTGGCCGAGGTAGGCGGCCAGGCCCTCGCGCAGGCGGACCGCGTCCCGGTCGGGGTAGCGGTTGAGGCCCAGGGCTGTGTCGGCGACCGCCTCGGCCAGCGCCTTGGCCAGGCGCGGTGAGGGCGGGTGCGGGTTCTCGTTGGTGTTGAGCACCACGGGCACGTCCAGCTGCGGCGCGCCGTAGGGCGAGCGGCCGCGCAGGTCGTCGCGCAGGGGCAGGTCGTTCAGGGTGAAGCTCACGGTTGCACGCTCATGGTCGGTCGGAGGCGGGCGGGGCGTGCGGGTCGCGGCCGGTGCGGCCGCGGGGCCCGCGCGCCCGGGTCCCCGCCGGGCGGGTGGTCGTCGGGCTCAGGCCGGGTCCGTGCGCGCGGTGACGGCCTCGCCGTGCGCGGGCAGGTCCTCGGCGTTGGCCAGGGCGACGACGTGGTGGGCGACGTCGGCCAGCGCCTCGCGGTCGTACTCGACCACGTGCACGCCGCGCAGGAAGGTCTGCACGCTCAGGCCGCCGGTGTGGCAGGGGGGGGCGCCGNCGGCGGCGTAGTCGCCGAGGGAGACCGGCGAGAAGTCGCCGACGAAGATCGCGCCCGCGTTGCGCACGCGCGCGGCCCACGCGGCGGCGTCGGCGGTCATGACCTCCAGGTGCTCGGCGGCGTAGGCGTTGACGACGGCGAGGCCGTGGTCGAGGTCGTCGACCAGGACGATGCCGGACTGCGGGCCGGACAGGGCCTCGCGGACGCGGTCGCCGTGCTTGGTGGCGGCCACGCGGGCGGCGAGGCGGTCGGTGACCGCCTCGGCGAGCGCCTCGTCCGGGGTGACCAGGACGGAGGCGGCGACGACGTCGTGCTCGGCCTGGCTGACCAGGTCGGCGGCGACGTAGTCGGGGTTGGCGGTGGCGTCGGCGAGGATGGCGATCTCCGTGGGACCGGCCTCGGCGTCGATGCCGATGACGCCCTTGAGCAGGCGCTTGGCCGCGGCCACCCAGATGTTGCCGGGGCCGGTGACCATGTCGGCGCGCTCGCAGGGGCCCGCGCCGTAGGCGAACATGGCGATGGCCTGGGCGCCGCCGACGGCGTAGACCTCGTCGACGCCGAGCAGGGCGCAGGCGGCGAGGATGGTCGGGTGCGGCAGTCCGCCGAAGGCGCTCTGGGGCGGCGAGGTGACCGCCAGGGAGCGCACCCCCGCCTCCTGGGCGGGGACGACGTTCATGACGACGCTGGAGGGGTAGACGGCCCGGCCGCCCGGCACGTAGAGGCCGACGCGGTCGACGGGGATCCACTTCTCGGTGACGGTGCCGCCGGGCACGACGCGGGTGGTGTGGTCGGTGCGGCGCTGGTCGCGGTGGACCGCGCGGGCGCGGCGGATGGACTCCTCCAGCGCGGCGCGCACGGCGGGGTCGAGGTCGTCCAGGGCGGCCTCGATCGCGTCCTTGGGCACGCGGATGTCGGTCAGTCTCACGCCGTCGAAGCGCTCGGTGAGTTCGACCAGCGCCTCGGCACCGCGATGGCGCACGTCCTCGCACAGGGGGCGTACGCGCTCGGCGGCGGCCGCCACGTCCAGTTCCGCGCGCGGAAGAGCCTGACGCGGGTCGCCTTGGGTGCCTCGGAGGTCGATTCGACTGATCACGGTCCCAGTCTAGGGGGAAGTGCCCATTCGGTGGGCGGTGCCGTCCGGATGATGGACGCCACACGCGCACCACCGGCGGGTACGCGCCGGTCCGGGAGGTCGCCGACGGGGTGCGCCGAGTGCCCGCATAAGTGCGCCCTAACTTTGGGACACCTAACCTTATTAACCTTCAGAAAGGCTTGCCTAAGAAATTCGGGTCACACCGATAAATGTCGCGAAATGCTTTTGTGTGCGTTATCGTGTACCCATGACTTCGAACAAGAGCAGCGATATCGGCCTTTCCAAGTTCCACCGGCTCCTCGTCGACCAGGTGCGGCACGAGTTCACGGCCTCGCACCAGTACGTGGCCATCGCCGCCTGGTTCGACGACCACGACCTGCCCCAGCTGGCGCGGGTCTTCTACGAGCAGTCGCTGGAGGAGCGCGACCACGCGATGATGATCGTGCGTTTCCTCCTGGACACCGACGTTCCGTTCTCCCTTCCGGGCGTGGACGAGATCGAGACCGATTTCGCCGTGCCCCGGGACCTGGTCGCCCTGGCCCTTCGCCAGGAGCGCGAGGTGACCGACCAGTTCCAGCGCCTGGCCAAGGTCGCCCGCGACGAGGACGACTACACCGGCGAGCAGTTCCTCCAGTGGTTCATCCAGGAGCAGACCGAGGAGGTCGCCAAGATGTCGACCCTCCTCAACGTGGTCGACCGCGCCAACGGCAACCTGTTCGACGTGGAGACCTTCGTCGCCCGGGACATGCCCAGCGAGGACAGCGGCAGCCAGGGCGCGCCCGGCACCGCCGGCCCGTCGGTCTCCTGACCCCGCGACCTGGGACCACCGGCCGCCCTCGGGCGGCCGTCCCCGAGGCCCGGGGCACCGGACGCCCGTCCCAGAGGGGGGACGCGGGCGCCGTGCCCCGGGCCGCTCCGTGTCGCGGGAACCGGGGACCGGAGTCCGGGGTCCGGCGGGGACGCGCCGCCGGTTTCGGCGCCCGCGTTCCCGGCATGAGGGGCATACTGGAACCATGCCCTTGGCCCTGCCGATCTTCCCGTTGAACACCGTGCTGTTCCCCGGTATGACCGTTCCCCTGCACGTCTTCGAGCGGCGCTACCGCCGACTGGTCGCGGAGCTGCTCGGGCCCACCTTCGCCCAGGGGGACGAGATCGGGCGCGGCCGGGGGCCGCTCCGGTTCGGCGTGGTGTGGATCGAGCTGGGCCAGGAGGTGGCCTCCGAGTCCGGCCAGGGCGCGGGCGGCGCCGACACGGGGACGCCCACCACCGGCGGATCCGGCACCGCGCTGCCCCGGATCAGCGCGACCGGGTGCACCGCCCTGGTGCGCGACGTGCGCACCTACGAGGACGGCCGCTACGACCTGGTCGTGGAGGGCGGCGCGCGGTTCTCCATCACCGACCTGTCGGAGGTGGACGCCTCCTCGCCGGAGGAGTACTCGACCGCGTCGGTGGCCTTCCTGCCCGAGCCGACGGGCCCGGACGTGGAGGAGCACGCCGAGCGGGTGCGCGACCTGTTCGGGACCTACTCCCAGCGCCTGGCCTCGATCGGGATGTCGCCGGACGCCTCGCCCGACCTGCCCAAGGACCCCATCGCGCTGTCCTACGCGGTGGCCGCGGCCGCGGTCCTGGACCAGGCGGAGAAGCAGCGGATGCTGGAGGCCGAGGACGCCGCGACCCGGCTGGCCGTGACCGCTCGGTTCCTGCGCCGGGAGAACCGCATCGTGGCCGCCCCCACGCTGCCCAACCTCCCCGCGGGCCCTTTCCTCAACAACGGCGTGTCGTTCAACTAGACCCGTCCGCCAAGCGCCTCCGGGGACGCGCGGCGCGTTTTCCGGTCCCTTTCCGGGCCGAAGGTCCCGATACCGGTGCCCAGCGGAGGAAACACCGTCTTTCCCCGCACGCCTGCGCGCGGTCCGGCCCCGTGTTGGCCTAGCCTGCTGTGCGAACCGGTGCGGCGTGCCCGGGACCCCGACCCGGGCTGTTGCGACGCACGCACCAGCGCGTTCGCGCGCAGAGAAGGAACCAGGTACTCAATGAGCGCAAAAGCCACACCCGCGACCGTGGCCGCCGGGCGGACCAAGACCACGTACACACTGCACCCGTACGAGGTGGACGGCTCCTCGGACGGGCACTCCTACGGCACCGACGCGGCCGACGCGCTCGGCGTCCCCCACGAGCACGTCTTCAAGACCCTGATCGCCGAGGTGGACGGGCAGCTCACCGTCGGGGTGGTGCCCGTCAGCGCCACGCTCGACCTCAAGGCGCTGGCCGCCGCGGTCGGCGGCAAGAAGGCCGCCATGGCCGACCCGGCCCTGGCGGAGAAGGCCACCGGGTACGTGCGCGGCGGGATCAGCCCCCTGGGCCAGCGCAAGCGGCTGCGCACCGTGATCGACGCGTCGATCACCGAGCTGCCCACGGTCTACGTCTCGGCCGGACGGCGGGGCTTGCAGATGGAGCTCAAGCCCCGGGACCTGATCACGCTCACCGAGGCGGTCACCGCGCCGATCAGCGCCTCCTGACCCCGGACGGGGACCGTTTCCGAGGGCGTGCACGGACTGTTGCCGGGTTACCTACCCAGGGGTAGTTTTGTGACATGGGTAACATTTCATCCCCCTTTTCCTCCGTCCCCGGTATGTTCCTCTCCCGCGTCGCCGAGTCCGCCGACTCCGAGGCGTTCAGCTATCCCCTCCCCGGCGCGTCCGGCGTCCCCGAGAAGTGGGAGACCCTCACCTGGTCGCAGACCCGCGACCGGGTGCGCGACATCGCGTTGGGCCTGCACGACCTGGGCGTGACCCCCCAGGCCCGGTGCGCGATCGTCTCCAGCACGCGCGTCGAGTGGATCCTCGCCGACCTGGCCGTGCTGTGCGCGGGCGGCGCCTCCACCACCGTCTACCCCTCCTCCACCCCGCCCGACTGCGCCTACATCGTCTCCGACTCGGGCAGCATGGTGGCCTTCGCCGAGAACGACGAGCAGGTCGCCAAGCTGGTCGACCAGCGCGCCCGGATGCCGGGGCTGTCGCGGGTGATCGCCTTCGAGGGCTCGGCCGGGGGCGACGACGACTGGGTGATGTCCCTGGAGGAGCTGGCCGCCCGGGGCGCCGCGGTCCACGCCGGGAACCCCGACCTGTTCGAGGCGCTGGTCGCGGCGGTCGAGCCCGGCCACCTGGCCACGCTGATCTACACCTCCGGCACCACGGGCAGGCCCAAGGGCGTGCGCCTGGACCACGCGAACTGGCTCTACGAGTCCCAGTCCATGGCGGACCTGGACACCGAGTTGCGCGCGCAGGGCTGGGACCTGATGGGCGCCGACGACGTCCAGTACCTGTGGCTGCCGCTGTCGCACGTCTTCGGCAAGCTCATGCAGGTCAGCCAGCTGCGGATCGGCTTTC
>ANAW01000109.1:0-29400 GCA_000340945.1 Nocardiopsis synnemataformans DSM 44143
GCTCATGCAGGTCAGCCAGCTGCGGATCGGCTTCCGGACCGCCGTGGACGGCCGCCCCGAGCGGATCGTGGACAACCTGGCCGTCGTACAGCCCACCTTCATGGCCGCCGCCCCGCGCATCTTCGAGAAGGTGTACAACCGCGTGGTCATGCAGGCCCGGGAGGGCGGCGCGGCCAGGTACCGGATCTTCCGGTGGGCCGCGGGGGTGGGCGACCGGGTCGCCCGGCTCAGGGAGGAGGGCCGCGAGCCCACCGGGCTGCTCGCCGCGCAGTACCGGGTCGCCGACAGGCTCGTGTTCGCCAGGCTGCGGGCGCGCTTCGGCGAGCGGCTGAAGTTCTTCATCTCCGGCAGCGCGCCGCTGTCCCCCGAGATCGGCCGGTTCTTCTACGGCGCCGGGATCGTCATCCTGGAGGGCTACGGGCTCACCGAGACCAGCGCCGGGACGTTCGTCAACCGGCCCGGCGACGTGCGCTTCGGCACGGTCGGGCTGCCCATGCCCGGCACGGAGGTGCGCATCGCAGAGGACGGCGAGATCCTCATCCGGGGCGGCGGCGTGATGCGCGGCTACCACAACCTCTCCGGCGCCACCGAGGAGGTGCTCACCGCGGACGGCTGGTTCGCCACCGGCGACATCGGCGCCCTGGAGAACGGCCGCCTGCGCATCACCGACCGCAAGAAGGCGCTGATCAAGACCTCCGGCGGCAAGTACGTGGCGCCCCAGAGCATCGAGAGCCGCTTCAAGGCGCTGTGCCCCTACGTCAGCAACCTGGTCGTGCACGGCGACCGGCGCCCCTACTGCGTGGCGCTGGTGGCCCTGGACCCGGAGTCCGTCGACGCGTGGGCGGCGGAGCACGGGCTGGGCCACCTCAACTACACCGGCCTGACCCGGGAGCCGAGGGTCCGCGAGATGGTGCAGGAGGCCGTCGACGAGCTCAACCGGGGCCTGCCCCGGCACGAGACCGTGAAGAGGTTCGCGATCCTGCCCAACGACCTGACGGTCGAGGAGGGCGAGATCACGCCGAGCCTGAAGATGCGGCGGCGGGTGGTCGAGGACAGGTACCGCGACCTGCTCGACGGCATGTACGAGGAGACCGTCCGCAGGCTCTGAGGGCCGGGGCGGAGGGCAGGGACGGAAGGCAGGGGCCGGGGCGGGGGCGGGGGTCAGCCGCGGGTGTCCTCCGGCCCCGCCTGGTCGTGCTCGGCCGGGACCGGCCCGCCGGGGGACGGGTGCGCGGTCGGATCCGCGTCCGGGCCGTGGCCGACCGGTGCGCCGGGTTCGGCGTGCGCCTCCGCGTCCGGGTCCCGCCGCACGGGCACGTGCCGGGGCACGCCGGGCAGGTCGCGGCGCACGAAGCTGATCGCGTCGAGCAGCCCGTACTGGAGGACGAACACCAGGGGCCAGATCAGCAGGAAGGCGGTCGCGTCGAGCTGGAGCCCGGTCTGCACGGTGGCGCCGGGCTCGGCCGCGTCGACGGCGGCGTGCGCCGGACCGTCCAGGGCCACACCGATGCGCCAGGTGAGCACGGCGCCGCCCAGCGAGCCGAGGAAGCCCGCGACCAGGCAGACCATGCGCAGGTCCTGGAAGCGGCGGCGCGACAGCGGGAACTGGGCCATGTAGGCGGTGTAGCCCGCGACCAGCCCGGTGAAGGCGGTGATGAGGGCGAACCAGCCCTCGCCCGCGAACACGTCCTCGGTGGTTCCGGTGAAGACCTCGCCCCCGCCCAGCGCGGTGCCCTCCGCGCGCGGCGCGAGGCCCCACCACAGCGGCCCCAGGACAGCGCCCAGCAGGAGCAGGGCCCCCAGGACGAACGCTCCCACGACCAGTCGGCGTGTCGGCGCCGACGTCTCCCCCCGGTTGCGGTCCGCCATCTCCCCCACTCTCCGCGCCCCGTCCCGGCCTGCGGAAAACCAGTGGATACGGGGCATAGCCGGAACGGAGAATACCGGCATGAGTGACAAGAACAGCCCTCTGGCCGTCCCCGGACTCCAGCGTGTCGACCCGCCCAAGGCCGCCGACGAGCGCACCATGCTCACCAGTTGGCTGGACTGGCACCGCGCCACGGTCCGCGCCAAGTGCGCCGGAATGTCCCCCGAACACGCCGCCGCCACTCCCCTGCCGTCGTCCCCGCTGATGAGCGTGGGCGCCGTCGTCTCCCATCTGCGCTGGGTGGAGCACGCCTGGTTCGAGGTGATCCTGCTGGGGCGGCCCGACGAGGGCTACGCCACCCCGGAGGACCCCGACGCCGAGTGGCGCCGGGGCGGGCAGGTCCCCCTGGCCCGGCTCCTGGAGGAGTACGAGGCCCAGTGCGCCCGCTCCCGCGAGATCACCGCCCGGCTGGAGCTGGGTTCGGGTTCGCGGCGCGCCCACCGGTCGGAGGGGCACACCACGCTGCGGTGGGTGCTGGTGCACATGGTCGAGGAGACCGCCCGCCACAACGGCCACCTGGACGTCCTGCGCGAACTCGCCGACGGAACGACCGGGGAGTAGCCCGCGCGTCGGGGCGGAGGGCTTCGGGATGAACGACGCGCCCCCTCGGACCGAGGCACCGACGGGCCCAGAGTCTCGGGCTCGGGCTCGGGCGCTGGCAGGCTGGGGCGCTGGCGGGCTGGGGCGCTGACAGGTCGGGCCGCTGACAGGCGGAGGCGCCCACGGAGAAGGGGTGCCCGGGGACGTGTTCGCGCCCCCGGGCACCCCTGCGTCGTCACCGTCACCGGCCGGTGCCCGTCGCCTCAGTCCTCGTCGTCGTCCTCCGGAGCGGAGGCGGTGTCGGCCTCCTCCTCCGCGAGGATGAGGTAGAGGCCCCGCCGGGTCTCGGCCAGGAGCCGCTTGGCCCGCTCCAGCTGGTCGGCGCTGCCCGCTTGGGCGACCTGCGCCGCGGCCGCGCTGAGCTGGTAGGCCAGGGCCGCGACCTCCTCGTACCGGGACCGGCTGTCGGCGTAGGCGTCGGCGACCGCCTCCCAGGGCGGGGTGAGCCCGGCGCCGTGCTCCTCCAGGTGGGCGACGCCCTCCTCGGTGAGCCGGTAGGGACGGCGGCGCCCCTCGCCCTCCTGCTGGACGACCAGGCCCTCGTCCTCCAGCTGCTGGAGCATGGGGTAGACCGAACCCGGGCTGGGCCGCCACATGCCGCCGCTGCGGTCGCGGCCCTCCCGGATGATCTCGTAGCCGCTGCGCGGCTCCTCCGCGAGCAGCAGCAGGATGCCGGTGCGCACGTCGCCCCGCTTGGCGCGGTGCCCGCCCCTGCGTCGGCCGCCGGGGCCGCCTCCCGGGCCGAACCCCCCACCCGGCCCGAAGCCGCCGGGACCGCCGGGGCCGAAGCCGCCGAAGGGGTGGTCGGGGCCGAAGGGCCCCGCTCCCCAGGGCGGCCGTCCCGGCCCCATCGGGGGTTCGGGGGGCGGAGGCGGACCGAACGCGAACCGCTCGCCGCCGCCTCGCGGACCGTGGTGGTCCCCGTGCTCGGGGAACCCACGTCGCTCGTCCTGCGGCTGGCGGCCCCAGAGGCGGCGTGAACGGCGCGGTCCGCGCGCGTCCCAGGACCAGGGGCCGGGCAGTGCCATGGCGCTCATGGTGTTCTCCTTGGGGTTGTGCGATACAAAGCGACTGTCGCGCTCTGTTCTGATAGCTCAAAGATATATCGTTAACTTCGATCGGGCAAGGGCGGGCACGAAAAAAGGTCCCCGCCCGCCCGAAGGCGCGCGGGGACCGTGAGGTCGCGGGGCGGTGGTCAGTAATCGACCGCGAAGGCCCCCAGCAGGCTCTTGACCTCACCGTTGAACTCCGGGGAGATCCGCACCGAGTAGCGGTCCACGGCGTAGACCCGCGACCGGACCGGGTTGTCCACCCGGATCCGCACCGGGGTGTCCCCCTTGTGCGTGGCCAGCACCTGGCGCAGGTCGCCGACCAGCTCGGGGGTGAGGCGTTCCTCCGCGACCGTCAGCAGCACCGGCGGTTCGCCCTCGGTGACGTGCGAGATGTCCAGGATCGACATCTCCGAGGCGAACATGGACCACGTGCCGTCCCGGTCGTTGAGCCTGCCCTTGACCGTGACCGCGGTGTCCTCCAGCAGGGCCTGGACGTACAGCGGATAGGTCTTGGGGAAGAACAGCACCTCCATCGAGGCGTCCAGGTCCTCGACCGTGGCGATCGCCCACTGGTTGCCCGCCTTGTTGGTGCGCTTGTCCACCTTGGAGATCAGGCCGGAGATGCGCACCTCACCGCGTTCGCGGGCCAGCTCCCCCGCCACGATCTGCGCGATGGAGGTGTCGCGCGAGCGCGCCAGCACCCGCTCGGCGCCGGCCAGCGGGTGGCTGGACACGTACAGGCCCAGCATCTCCCGCTCGAAGGCCAGCTTGGTCTTGCGGTCCCACTCCTCCTCACCCCAGTTGATGTTGAGGCCGATGGGGGCGGAGTCGCCGTCGTCACCGCCGCCGAACAGGTCGAACTGGCCGTGCGCCTCCTGTTTCTTGGAGCTGATCATGCCGTCCACCGCCGTCTCGTGGTGGCGGTAGAGCTCACGGCGGGGCTGGCCAAGCGAGTCGAAGCCGCCCGCCTTGACCAGCGACTCGATGACGCGCTTGTTGCAGGCCGCCAGCTCGATCTTGGACAGGAAGTCGGTGAAGGAGCTGAACTTGCCCTTCTCGGTGCGGGTCTTGATGACCGAGTTGACGACGTTGGCGCCGACGTTGCGGACCGCGCCCATGCCGAAGCGGATGTCCTTGCCCACCGGGGTGAAGCGCAGACCCGACTCGTTGACGTCGGGGGGCAGCACCTTGATGCCCTGGGCCCGGCACTCGGCCAGGTAGATCGCCATCTTGTCCTTGTCGTCGCTGACCGAGGTCAGCAGCGCGGCCATGTAGGCGGCGGGGTAGTTGGCCTTGAGGTAGGCGGTCCAGTACGCGACGAGGGCGTACCCGGCGGCGTGCGACTTGTTGAAGGCGTATCCGGCGAAGGGCAGCATGACGTCCCAGATCGCCTGCATCGACTCCTGGGAGAAGCCCTTCTCGACCATGCCCGCGGAGAACTTGACGAACTCCTTCTCCAGGGCCTCCTTCTTCTTCTTGCCCATCGCGCGACGCATGAGGTCGGCGCCGCCCAGGCTGTATCCGGCCAGCTGCTGGGCGATGGCCATGATCTGCTCCTGGTACACGATCAGGTGGTAGGTCTCACCCAGGATCGGGTCCAGAGCGTCCTTGAGCTCCGGGTGGATCGCGGTGATCTCCTGGCGGCCGTTGGAGCGGTCGGCGTAGTCGTTGTGCGCGTTGGCCGCCATCGGTCCGGGCCGGTACAGCGAGATCACGGCGGTGATGTCGCCGAAGTTCGTGGGCTCCATCCGCTTGAGCAGGTTGCGCATGGCGCCGCCGTCCAGCTGGAACACGCCCAGGGTGTCGCCGCGCGCCAGGAGCCGGTAGGTCTTCTTGTCGTCCAGGGCCAGGGCGGACATGTCGAGGTCCACCCCCTCGGACTCCTTGATGGACTTGACCGCGTCGTCGATGATCGTGAGGTTGCGCAGGCCCAGGAAGTCCATCTTGAGCAGCCCCATCTCCTCGCACTGAGGATAGGGAAAGCCCGTGATGATGGCCCCGTCGGTGTCGCGCTTGTGCAGCGGGATGACGTCGAGCAGCGGGTCGCGGGACAGGATCACCCCGGCCGCGTGCACGCCCGTGCCGCGGGTCAGGCCCTCGATGCCGCGGGCGGTCTCCATGACCTTGGCGACCTGCGCGTCGTTGTCGATGAGGTTGCGCAGTTCGGTGGTCTCGCCGTAGCGCTCGTGGTCGGTGTTGGTCACCGCCTCCAGCGGGATCTCGTTGCCGCCGACCGGAGCGGGGAAGGCCTTGGTGATCTGGTCGCCCACCGAGTAGGGCATGCCCAGGATGCGGGTGGAGTCCTTGATCGCGGCCTTGGCCTTGATGGTGCCGAAGGTCAGGATCTGCGCGACGCGCTCCTCGCCGTACAGGCGGGTGACGTACTCGATCATCTCCCCGCGCCGACGCTCGTCGAAGTCCAGGTCGACATCGGGCATGGACACGCGCTCGGGGTTGAGGAACCGCTCGAACAGCAGACCGTGGGCCATCGGGTCCAGGTCGGTGATGCCCAGGACGTAGGCGATCATCGACCCCGCCGCCGACCCGCGCCCCGGGCCCAGGGCGATGCCGTTCCTGCGCGCGTACTGGCAGATGTCGGCCACCACCAGGAAGTAGGCCGGGAAGCCCATCTCGTTGATGATGCCGAGCTCGTAGTCGACCCGCTGGCGGTACTCGTCGTTGATCCCGTCCGGGTACCGGCTGGGGAGGCAGCGCTCGACCTCCTTGGCCAGCCAGGAGGCCTCGGTCTCACCCTCCGGGATGGGGAAGGCGGGCATCAGGTCGCGGTGGGCGAACACCGCGTCGTAGGCGCCCGGGTCGATGCGCTCGGCCACCAGCAGGGTGTTGCGGCACCCCTGCTCCCACTCGTCGAAGTTGAGGATGCCGCGCATCTCGTCCGCGGTCTTGAGGTAGTAGCCCGAGCCGTTGAACCGGAACCGGGTGGGGTCGTCCAGGTTCTTGCCCACGCCCACGGCCAGCAGGGCGTCGTGCGCGGAGGACTGGGACTCGTAGACGTAGTGGGAGTCGTTGGTGACCAGCGGCGGGATGTCCAGCTCGCGGCCGACCCGGAGCAGGCCGTCGCGGACCTGCTTCTCGATGGGCACGCCGTGGTCCATCAGCTCCAGGAAGACGTTCTCCTTGCCGAAGATGTCCTGGAGCCCGGCCGCGTAGGCGACGGCCTCCTTCTCCTGGCCCAGCCGCAGCCGCGTCTGCACGCCGCCCGAGGGGCAGCCGGTGGAGACGATGATGCCCTCGCTGTGCTCCGACATCAGCTCCAGGTCCATGCGGGGCTTCATGTAGTAGCCCTCCATGGACGCCAGCGAGGACATCCGGAACAGGTTGCGCAGGCCCTTCTCGTTCTGCGCCAGCATCGTCATGTGCAGGTAGCGGCCACCGCCGGAGATGTCCTTGCCACCCTCGGACGAGGCGTCGTCGGAGCCGCTGGCCCTCCCCCAGAAGACCCGCTTCTTGTGGAAGCGCGACTCGGGGGCGACATAGGCCTCGATGCCGATAATCGGGGTGACGCCGGTGCCCTTGGACTGCTGGTAGAACTCGTAGGCCCCGAACATGTTGCCGTGGTCGGTCATCGCGACCGCGGGCATGCCCAGCCGCGACGCCTCCTTGAACAGGGGCTTGAGCTTCGCGGCCCCGTCGAGCATCGAGTACTCGGTGTGGACGTGCAGATGGGCGAAGGAGTCGGCCATGGCTAGGGTGCCCCCAGGAGGGTCGGTGGACAGGTGGTGACTCCTGAGCCTACGACTTTCCCGCGACACTCGCAGACCCCTGTGGACAACGTGTCCCGTCCGCCTCGCCCGTCCGCCTCGCGGAGTTCTCACCCCTCCCTCACCCGCCCCTCATCCCTCCCTCGCCCCTCCCTCATTCAGGGTGTGAAGCCAGGCACATCGGCCAGGAGTCGGGAAGAACGAAGAATATTTTGAGGGGCAGGGAGGGGCCGCCATCAGGACTCCTCCCTACGCCGTTCCCGCTCGGGGTCGCTGGCGGCAACGAAAGCGCTCCAGCTGCCGCGAAAGGGTACGGGCGGCGGGAAGCGGCCGAGGCCGGTGAAGGGCCGGGCATCCGACGAACAGCGGCACCAAAGGCGGGAGCGGCTACCTGAGGGCGGCCAACGCCTGAGGCCCGGGGCGACTGGGCCCTGATACGAAAGGCGACACCAAAGCCAGGCGGCCATTTTGGGCACATTTTTCAGTCGCACTTTTCGGACGCTCTCATTATGGCTTGCCAAGAAGTCTCAAATCCCCGAAAAGCAAGCTGGAAAAAGACCGAATCCAAGCTGTGAATTCATGGTCGAATAACACACCGTCGCTTATAATAAGAGCATGGAGACGATGACCGCAGCACCCAGCCGGAGCCCCCGGGGTTGTTCCCCGGCCGTGGCCGCGCTGGCCGGTGCGTGCGAGGTCATCGAAGAGGTCCTGGGCCGGGACGTGCCCGTGGGAGCGGACGAGGCCGCCGCCGAGGAGGTCGCGGCGCTGTGGGACCAGGCGGAGAGGATTCGCCACCAGGCCCTGGCGCGGATGGCGGGTCTGTACGCCCGGGGCGAGGTGGCCCGCTACAGCGGCTACGCCACGTTGGCCAAGTGGCTCACCCACCACGGCAGGATGCCCACCGCCCAGGCCAAGGACCTGGCCAGGTGGGCTGAGCACACCCACCAGAACACCCTGCCCGCCACCGCCGAGGCGGTACGGGAGGGCACTCTGGCACTGGGTGAGGCGGTCGCGATCGCCAAGGCCACCGACAAAGCCGTCCAGATCCGCGACGAGAACCACTTCCCCGACCAGGCGGAGTACCAGCGGGGGTTCGAGTCCGCCCTGGTGGCGGCCAAGCAGGAACGGCCCGCGTTGTCGGTGAACCAGATCCAGGCGGGGGCCCGCCCNCCGCACCGGTTGGACCGTGACCATGCGGCGGCGCACGCCGCGCGGGGGCTGGGCCTGCACGAGACGTTCCAGGGCAGCTACCAGTTGCAGTCCTGGGGCGGCAGCGGGGACGCCCTGGTTGTGCGGGCCGCCATCCGGGCCTTCGACACCCCGCCCTCTGACGAGGACACCCGTTCGCGGTCTCAGCGGGAGCACGACGCGCTCATCGCGGCGCTGACGTTCGCCACGACCCACACCGGGTGCGCCAACACCCCGGGGCCGGTGGCGCAGATCCGCATCGTCGTGCCGGTGGAGACCTACCTGGACGCCGAAGGCCAGGAGAGGCCCGCTCTGGACGAGCACGGCCGGGTGGTTCCGGCCGGGGTGGTCCACGAGCTGGCCTCGGACTCCGAGGTGGTGCGGATGCTGACCGCCCCGCCCACCGGACGCGTGCTGGACGTGGGGCCCGGCCGCCGGTTGGCTTCGGTCCGGCAGCGCGCGGCGGCCTTCCACGGGCACACCACGTGCGCCCATCCGGGCGGGTGTGAGGTGCCGGTGGCGTTCTGCCAGGCTGACCACGTGCGGTCGTTCTCCCGGGGCGGGGCGACCGTGGTGGCCAACCTGCAACCGTTGTGCGGTCCGCACAACCGGGCCAAGTACCAGCGCGAACTCCGCGCACACCGGCGGCGAGGACGAAACCACCCACCCGACGGGGATCCGGATCCACCGCCCCGGGAGTGACCCCCGGTCAGGCCGGGCCCCGGCATGCCTGTGCCCAGCAAGCGGCCCGGACCCCGCGCCCACCGTCGTGGCTGCCATCGTCACTCGCCTGCGCCACGAGGGTCGGCAGCGCTGCCCGAGGCCCGCCGGTCCCGCCGCCTTCGGTGCCAACGCAGCAGGGGCCGACCACCCCCGAACCCCAGGCGTTGGTCGCCCTCCCGCAGCCGCTCCCGCCGTCGCTGACAACGCTGCATCGGCCACCATCAGCGGGCGGGGCGTTGGGCGGCGTCCCCAGGCAACCGCCGCCTTCGGTGCCAACGCAGCAGAGGCCCACCACCTCCGAATGCCAACCGTTGACCGCCCTCCCGCACCACTACGCGGCAGCTGTCGCCGCTGCCTCCGGCCACCACCCGCAGCCAGAGCGTTGAGCGGAACCCCCAGACACCCGCCGCCTTCGGTGCCAACGCAGGAGCGAGCAACCACCCCCGAACCCCGACCGTTGGTCACCCTTTCGCACCACTACGCGGCAGCTGGTGCCGCTACCTCGGCCACCATCAGCGGTCTGAACGTCGAAAGGAAGCAGGAACAGCCCACCCGCCCTTCGGCCCGCTCAGAGCACACCCGGCCGCTCAGTCCTCGCCCAGCCACAGGTCCGGGCCGAACACCTCGTAGCGGATGCGGCGGGCGGGCACCCCGGCGGCGAGCAGTTGGCCGCGCACGCCGCGCATGAACGGCAGCGGCCCGCACAGGTAGACCTCGGCGCCCTCGGGCAGGTCCACCCCGTCCAGGTCCATCAGCCCCCGGTCGCCGCCGCCATGCCCCTCGCCGCCATCACCCCCGTCGCCACCGGTCTCGTACCAGGTCCGGGCGCTCGCGCCGGGCAGCGCCCCGACCAGGGCGGCGGTCTCCTCGCGGTGGGCGTGCTCCCCCGGGCTGCGGTCGGCGTGCAGGACCAGGACCCCGCGGTCGCTGCCCTGCTCGGCGAGCCGGTTCAGCATGGCCACCATCGGCGTGCAGCCGATCCCGGCCGAGACCAGCACGAGGGGGTGGTCCCCCTCTGACAGGGTCACGTCGCCCGCGGGGGTGGAGACCATGAGGACGTCGCCCGGGACGACGGTGTCGTGCAGCAGGGTGGAGACCTCCCCCGCCGGATCGGCCCCGGCGGCGCGCAGGCGCTTGACGGTGATGCGGCGGCATTCGCCGTCCCCGCCGGTCAGGGAGTACTGGCGGGCCTGGCGGACGCCGTCGGGCATGCGCGTGCGGACGCTGACGTACTGGCCGGGCAGGAAGGCGGGGAGCGGCACTCCGTCCTCGGGTGCGAGGGTGAGGGAGGCGGTGTCGGGGGTCTCCTGGCGGCGCCGCGTGACCCGCCAGGGGCGCCAGACCCCGCGCCCGGTGTGCCCGCGCTCGGCGTACAGGCGGGCCTCCAGGGCGATCAGGGCTCCGGCCATGAGCCAGTAGACCTCGTCCCAGGCCCTGACCACGCCGGGGGTGGCCGCGTCCCCGAGGGTGGAGGCGATGGCGTCGAAGAGGTACCGGTGCACGACGACGTACTGGTCCTCGGTGACCCCGAGGGAGACGTGCTTGTGGGCGATGCGGGAGAGGAGGGCGTCGGGGCGCTCGTCCGGGTGCTCCAGGAGGAGGGTCGCGAAGGCGGCGATCGATCCGGCCAGGGCCCTGCGCTGTTCGCCCGAGGCCTGGTTGCCCCGGTTGAACAGGCCGTCGAGGAGTTCGGGGCGCTCGCCGAGCATCGTGTCGTAGAAGCGGGCGGTGATGGTGTCCAGGGCTCCGGCCACGGCGGGGACCGTGGCCCGGACGGTGGCGGCGGACTCTGTGGAGAGCATGCGACCTCACTTCGGAGTCGGAGGGGGTGCCTCGGAGTACAAAATTGGCATCCGAGATGCATATTAAATCCGCCTCCGTGAGCCCCTCCTCCGGGGTCGTTCCCGCGGTGGAGGACGGCAGAGGGCCAGATGGGCGCGGGAGCGGACGGACGGACACCCGGCGGGCGCAGGGGCAGACAGGCACAGGACCGGGCGGGCGCCCGCCCACCACCCGCCGGACGCGCGTCCGCGGGGCGCGGCCTAGGGGCGCAGCAGGGTCAGCGCGTCGCGCGTGGGCGGGGACACCAGGGACTCCACGGTGACGCCGTCGAGCGAGGCGTAGAACGCCTCGTGCGCCTCGCGCAGGGCGCCGCGCAGGCGGCAGGCGGCGCGCAGCGGGCAGGGCGGGTCGTCCTCGCACCCCGCGAGTTCCCCCCCGCCCTCCAGCTCGCGCACGATCGACCCGACCGAGGCCCGGCGCCCGCTCTCGGTCAGGAGCAGTCCGCCGTTGCGGCCGCGCCGCGCCTCCACCAGCCCCATGTCGGACAGCCGCGCCACGGCCTTGGCCATGTGCGTGTAGGGCACGGAGAGCATTCCGGCGACGGTCCTGGTGGTGAGGAGCTCCCCCTCGTCCGCGACCGCGAGCCGCATGACCAGGCGCAGGGAGACGTCGGTGAAAGCGGTCAGGCGCATGTGTTCAACGTAGGCGACCGCCCCCGGTCACCGCTCCCCCCGGCCCGGGGCGGGGGCCGTCCCGGCGGAGGGGCCGCCGTCCCCGGCGTCCAGGGCCTGGTGGCGTCCGGTCTCGCGCGGCATCCAGATCAGGATCACGACCAGCCCGACCACCCCGAAGCACAGCGACACCGTCGCCGCCGTGTGCAGCCCCGACATGAACGCCTCCTTGGCGGGGTCCACCAGGACCCGCCCCTGTTCCCCCAGGCTCCGGGCCAGCGCCAGCGTGCCCTCGATCGACTCCCCCGCCGACCGCATCCGCTGGTCCGTCACACCCGTCGAGCCCTCGGCGGCGACCTCCTCCAGGGTGGGGGTGATCCCCGCCCGGTACCGGAAGGAGATGACCGCACCCAGGATCGCGACGCCCATCGCCGTGGCCACCTGCCGGACCGTGTTCTGCACGGCGGAGGCGGCACCGGCCCTGCCCGGCGGCACCGACGACATGATCGCGTCGGTGGCGGGGGTCAGGACCACCGCCATCGCACCGGCCTGGAGGAAGAAGAACCCGATGATCAGCGGCAGCGGCGTGTCCGCTTCGAGCTGGGTGAAGAACAGGAAGCTGGAGCACACTCCCAGCACGCCGACCGCCGCGACCACGCGCGGCCCCGCCCAGCGCACGAGCGTCGGGCTGAGCGGCGCCATGATCATCTGCCCCAGCGCCGCGGGCAGCACCAGCAGACCCGCGATGAACGGGGAGAACTCACGGACGCTCTGCCAGTAGAAGCTCAGGAAGAAGATGATCCCGGACATGCTGAAGAACAGCACCATGATGGTGGCCACGGAGACGCTGAACCGCGGGTCGCGGAAGAAGCGCACGTCCAGGGAGGGGTTGGGCGCGCGCGACTCGTGCACCAGGAAGAGCGCCAGCACCACCGCGCCGCCGACGAGCGCGCCGTACACGTCCCAGTCCGCCAGGGAGGCCCGCTCGCCCGCGGTGATGATGCCGTAGATGAGCAGCACCAGACCGGGGACGGACAGCAGCACGCCCAGCACGTCCAGCCTGCCGGGGCTCGCGTCGCGCGACTCGGGGATCAGGAAGAACACCAGCGCCAGGCCGAGCGCCACGAAGGGCACGTTGACGAGGAAGATCGACCCCCACCAGAAGTTCTCCAGCAGCAGCCCTCCCGCCGAGGGGCCGATGGCCATCGCCAGCCCGACCGCGCCCGCCCAGATCCCGATGGCGCGTGCGCGCTGCTCGGGCGGGAAGACGTTCGCGATGATCGACAGGGTCTGCGGCGTCACCATGGAGGCGCCGAACCCCATGACCGCGCGGGCCAGGATGAGCTGTTCGGGGGTCTGGGAGTAGGCCGACAGCGCCGAGGCCGTGCCGAACACCGTCAGCCCCACCACGATCATGCGGCGGCGCCCCCACCGGTCGCCGAGCACGCCGAAGGTGAACAGCAGGCCCGCGAAGACCAGCGTGTAGGAGTTGATCGCCCAGGCCAGCTGCGACTGGCTGGCCCCCAGGCCCCGCTCGGGGTCGGACAGCACACGCAGTGCCACGTTGAGGATCGTGTTGTCGGCCACGATCACCAGCAGACAGATGATCAGTACCGCCAGCCCGCCCCACCTGCGCCGGTACGCCGTCTGCGCGTCCACCAACCACCTCCACCGCCGAAACTCCCGCCGATCGGACCGTACCCGCGAACCGCGCCGACCGCGCGCTCCGGGGGCCGCGAGCGGTGAGTCGGCCGTGTCCGGTCCGGTCCCGGCCGGAAAGTCCCTGCCGGAAAGCCCCGGCCGGAAAGCACTGGCCGCCTCCGGGCCGGTCCCGGCGGGAAGGTCCTGGCCGGTCCCGGCACGAGGCACAAACCGGTCCCGGCGGGAAACATCCGACCGTCCGGCCGGGTTGTCACCGGTGCGGAGAGGCGCGGTGCGGGCATGCGATGATGCTTGCGTGCGGTGGCCGCGCCCGGTCGTCCGCAGACGCCGGTCCCCGTCTCCTCCGCACCCGCCCGGTCCCCCGCGGACCGCCCGCGGCCCCCTCGGCCGCCCCGCGCACGAGCGCGACAACACCATTCGTCCACACGTCCGGAGACACCCGCGAGGTGCTTCGAGACAACGGAGGGATAACCCATGAGCACCACAGACAAGCCCCTCGCCCCGACCGGGGCGCCGACAGGAAACGCCCTGTACGGCGGGGTCACCAGCCGACGCGTCACCATCCGCGACCTGGCCGCCGCCAAGGGGCGCGGCGAGCGCTGGCCGATGCTGACCGCCTACGACGCGCTCACCGCGCGGGTCTTCGACGAGGCCGGGATCCCGGTCCTGCTGGTCGGCGACTCGGCGGCCAACGTCGTCTACGGCTACGACACCACCGTCCCGGTGACGGTGGACGAGCTGCTCCCGCTGACCGCGGCGGTGTCCCGCTCCACCCGGCGGGCGCTCGTCGTGGCCGACCTGCCGTTCGGCTCCTACCAGGCCTCTCCCCAGCAGGCGCTGGAGGCGGCCTCGCGGTTCATGAAGGAGGGCGGAGCCCAGGCGGTGAAGCTGGAGGGCGGCCACGCGGTGGCCCCCCAGGTGGAGCTGCTGGTCTCGGCGGGTGTGCCGGTGATGGCGCACCTGGGCCTGACCCCCCAGTCGGTGAACACCCTTGGCGGCTACCGGGTGCAGGGCCGCGGCGAGGCCGCGGCCGGACTGCTCAAGGACGCCAAGGAGATGGAGCGCGCGGGCGCGTTCGCGGTCGTGCTGGAGTGCGTGCCCGCCGAGCTGGCCGCGCAGGTGACCGAGCAGCTGTCCATCCCGACCGTGGGCATCGGCGCCGGTCCGTCCACGGACGCCCAGGTGCTGGTGTGGCAGGACATGGCCGGGCTGAGCCCGAAGGTGGCCAAGTTCGTCAAGACCTACGCCAACCTGCACGAGACGCTGCGCGAGGCGGCCTCCGCCTACGCCGACGAGGTCGTCAACGGGGCGTTCCCCGAGGAGCGCCACTCCTACGCCGGCTGAGGGCCGGGGGTGGTCCCACCCCCTCCGGACACCGGTGAGCACCGCCGGTCGGGGTCCGCCCCGGCCGGCGGTGCCGTGTCGGGGAACCGGCGGTGTACGGGCCGAACGCGGTGCCGCGCGGCGGCCTGTGAGCCGGGCAACAGACCGAACCGTACTCGGGAGTAGAGTCGCACCGTACCCAGCGCCGACGGGCCGGGAGTCCGGCCCTCCCGGGAGGACAGATGCGCGTCTCGATGCCGCTCCAGTACGCGGGCGACCCCAAGGCCTCCGTCGACCAGGTGGTCGAACTGGAGAAGGCCGGTCTCGACACCGTGTGGGTCGCCGAGGCCTACGGGTTCGACAGCCCCACCCTGATGGGCTACATCGCCGCCCGCACCGAGACCGTGGCGATCGGCTCGGCCATCCTGCCGCTGTACACCCGCACCCCCGCGCTCATCGCGATGACCGCCGCCGGGCTGGACGACCTGTCCGGCGGGCGGGCCGTCCTCGGCCTGGGCGCCAGCGGACCGCAGGTCATCGAGGGCTTCCACGGCGTCCCCTACGCCAAGCCGCTCGCCCGCACCCGCGAGACCATCGAGATCTGCCGCAAGATCTGGGCGCGCGAGGACCGCCTCACCCACGACGGCACCGTCTTCCAGCTGCCGCTGCCCCCGGAGCGGGGAACCGGCCTCGGCAGGCCGCTCAAGATCATCAACCACCCCGTGCGCCCCGAGATCCCCGTCTACGTGGCCTCCCTGGGCGTGAAGAACGTGGCGCTGACCGCCGAGATCGCCGACGGCTGGCTCCCGCACCTGTTCATCCCCGAGAAGGCCGACAGGGTGTGGGGCGAGGCGCTGGCCGAGGGCAAGGCCAGGCGCGACCCGTCCCTGGGGGAGCTGGAGGTCTCCGCGGGCGGCCTGCTCGCCATCGGCGAGGGCGAGGACACCAAGAAGCTGCTGGACCTCGTGCGGCCGATGATCGCCCTCTACGTGGGCGGCATGGGCGCCAAGGGAAAGAACTTCTACAACACGGTCGCCCGCCGCTACGGCTACGAGGAGGCCGCGGAGAGGATCCAGGACCTGTATCTGGAGGGCAGGAGGGACGAGGCCGCGGCCGCCGTGCCCGAGGAGTTCGTGGAGCTGACCAACATGGTCGGCCCGGAGTCCTACGTGCGCGAGCGCGTGGAGGCCTTCCGCGCCGCCGGGGTGACCCAGCTCAACGTGACCCCCGTGGGCGAGGACCCGGCCGCGCTGGTCGGCAAGGTCAAGGAGTGGGTGTCCTGACCCCTCCTCCCGGGAACTGACGGCGGCTCCGCACCCCCTTCCGGGTGCGGAGCCGCCGCCGTTCGCCCGGGCGCCCCGAGCACCCCGGTTCCGCAGCGTCATGGAAAACCACAGGAACACAGGCGACAACCCGCGTTCCCACATCGCTTTCCAGGAGAGCCCGTGACGGGAAAGGGAGACGAGGGGAACGCGGAACCACGTGGATGACGTCCAGGACCCAGACTCCGCCCGTCCCCCGCCACGTGTGTTTCCCACTCCGCCCCGTCGAGGGCGAACACCCGGGGTGACGACCTTGCATTCATCGAACTGCTGTACGTGACGCGGACCACAGAAGAAAACCCCGCCCGGCCCCGCCCGCACGGGAGCTTTCATCCCGCGCGAAGCCGTTTCCGCCCGGAGGGCCGCCCTCCGCCCCAGGCCGGGAGCACGGCTTCCGCCGGGTCGACGGAGACCGCGGCAAACAACCCACCACCGAACGAAAGCCGACAAGAAACGGCGCCCGTCCGGTATTCGGCGTAGAAAAGATTCCTCGGCCGCCAAAGGGCCACCGCACAGCCCCTTCATCACTTTCAGTGATCAATTCACCCCGAACAGTTTTGTTAACCTGCGTTAAGCAACAACTCGTCCCCCGACACGACGGAGAAGGCATGACCTCACCGCACCGGCGGCCACGGGCCGTCACCCTCGCCGCGGCGACCGCGGCCGCGGCCCTGACCGCGACGGTCACGGCGTCACCCGCCGCCGCGGGCGAGCGGCACTGCATCAGCGACACCGGCACCGGCCAGGAGCGCTGCTTCGCCTCCTTCGACGAGGCGATCGCGGCCGCGGAGGAGGAGACCGGCCGGACCCTGGAGGAGCAGGAACGGGCCCTGGACCGGGGCGGCGCCTCCCTCAGGGCGGCCAGCGCCGGCGTCATCATCGGCACGTACTTCGAGCACGAGAACTTCGGCGGGGCCACGTTCACCCTGTACGGCGACGGCCTGTGCACCGGCGGTGACGACACCGAGTTCTGGTTCACCTTCCCCGCCGACTGGCAGAACCTGGTCTCCTCGGCCCAGCCCTGGGCCACCTGCGCCCTGTGGCTGCACTCGGGACCGGACGGGACCGGCGACCGCGACGGCCCCTACCGCGAGAACACGAACTACGTGGGCGACCACATGAACGACCGCACCGTCTCCACCACCCTGGGCTGACCGGCCCCTCCCCTCCCCTTGCCCCCGCTCGAAGGGAAAACGACATGCGACGCACGTCCACCGTGCTCTGCGCAGCCGCCGTCGCCGTGGCGGGCGCGGTCGCCGCACCCCCGACCGCCGCCCGCGCCGACCACCAGGGCGCCCCCAGCGTGCGCGAACTGCTGGAGCTGTGCGGCGTGGAGACCGACGTCTGCGAGTTCCACCCCGGCGGCGAACCCGAACTCTTCGCCGCTCCGAGCCGCGTGGTGGGTTCGGAGGTGTTCAACTGCACCTCCGGCCGCCAGGACATGGCGGTGATCTGGTCCGACACCACGTCCCAGAGCAACAGCGTCGGCCTGACCCTGACCACCGAGGCCGGTTTCGGCGAGGTCTTCTCGGTGTCCTACGAGCAGTCGTTCGAGCACACCTGGACCACCTCGCACACCGAGACGCAGACCACCTACGTCAACACCGCCCCCGGCGAGGTGGGCTGGGTCGAGCGGCAGCCGCGGATGCAGCGCGTCCACGGCACCTACGAGCTGCACTTCCCCGACCGCGAGTGGGGCCACTACGTCTGGTACGCCCCCTTCACGGTGGAGGGACCCGTCCCCGGCTCCCCCGACGACGTCGTCACGCAGAACGTGCGCCCGATGACCGGCGCCGAGCGGGCCGCGTGCCCGTGACCCCCGACCCCCATGAGAGCCCGACCCCCACGAAAGGCGGAGCGATGAGAACCCTCGCAGCGGGCGCCGCGGCGGGCCTGGCGGCCGTCCTGGCGCTCACCCCCGCGCCGGCCGCGGCCGACCACGAGCGGAACCCGACGGTCCGGGAGCTGCTGGAGCGGTGCGGTGAGGGCACCGACGTGTGCGAGTTCCACCCGTCCGGCCAGCCGGAGTACTTCCAGAACACCTCCGAGCCGGTCGGCTCACCGGTCTACAACTGCACCGACCACGAGCAGATGTCCATGGTGCAGTGGTCCGAGACCACGGGCGAGTCCAACAGCGTGAACCTGTCCATGACGGCGACGTTCGGCGCGGTCTTCAAGCAGAGCTTCAGCGTCTCCTACGGTCACGAGTGGAGCTCGTCGCACACCCAGAGCCAGCGCACGCAGGTCGTCGCCCAGCCGGGCGAGGTGGCCCGCGTGTACTACGGACCCCGGATGCAGCGCGTCCACGGCACCTACGAGCTGCACTTCCCCGACCGCGAGTGGGGCCACTACGTCTGGTACGCGCCCTTCACCGCCGAGGGGCCGGCGCAGGACCAGGGCAGCACCGTCACCCAGTCCACGCGGCCCATGACGGACGAGGAGCGCGTGGCCTACTGCGGCTGAGCGTGCCCGACGACGCGGCGCCGGTCCCCGCGGCGGGGACCGGCGCCGTACGCGTGCGCGGGCGGACGCCCCGGCTCGGCCCGGGTGCGACGGGCCCGGGCACAGTCAGCACGGACGCGTTCGCCCGGACGCGACGGGCCCGGAGGCGGTCGGCCGGGGCTACAGGCCGGTGATCCGGATGCCCGCGTGGGTCTTGTAGCGGCGGTTCACCGCGATGAGGTTGGCGGTCAGGGCCTCGACCTGGTGGGCGTTGCGCAGACGGCCGCCGAAGACGCCGCGCACCCCCGGGATCCGCTCGGCCAGGGCGCGCACCACGTCGGTGGCCTCGCGGTCCTCGCCCAGCACCAGGACGTCGAGGTCCACCTCCTCGACCCCGGGGTCCAGCAGGACCACCGCGGACACGTGGTGGAAGGCGGCCGTGACTCGGCTGTCGGGCAGCACCTCGGCGGCCTGCTGGGCGGCGCTGCCCTCGGCGACGTCGAGCGCGAAGGGGCCCTTCTTGTCGAAGCCGAGGGGGTTGACGCAGTCCACGACGATCTTGCCCGCCAGCGGACCGGCGAGCTGCTCCAGCAGCTCCCGGTGGCCGTCCCAGGGCACGGCGACGATGACGACGTCGCCCGCGGCCGCCGCCGAGGCGTTGTCCAGGCCGCGCACGTCGACCGGGGAGGCCTCGGCCTCCACCAGTTCCCGGGCGGCCCTCTCCGCGCGCTCGGCGCTGCGCGAGCCGAGGTGGACGGTGTGCCCCGCCAGGGCGAGGCGGCGGGCCAGGCCCCGGCCCTGGTCCCCGGTTCCGCCCAGGACGGCGACGGACAGCCCGGCGATGTCCGTGCCCGCGGGTGTGCTCTGTTCAGTCATGCGCCGATCCTGTCAGAGGCGTCGGCCGGGGCGGCCCCCGGCACGGCCTCCGCGCGGCGGGCCGGACCGCCGCGGGACGGCGGTCACAGTTCCTCCTCCTTGTCGGCGACGTCCCACTCCTCGTTGCGCTGGGCCGCGATGGTCAGCGCGCTGGCGGCGGTGGCCTCGTCCGGGTAGGGGCCCATGCGCACCTTGTTGGGGCAGCCGGGGCCGTGCTCCACCCGCTTGTGCTTGAGGCAGTACCACCACTTGTCGTCCAGCTGGGTGTCCTCGCTCACCGTGACTCGCTTTCTACGGGACGCTGCCCGGACGGGAACGTGCTTTCCGGTGGCACCTACCCAGGCCCGGGCGCTCCCTACACCCGTGGGGGAGGGGCATCGTCCAGGACCGCGGGGCCGACCCACGAACTACAATCAGTGTCCATGACTACTCCGCTGGTTCCTGGGCGAATCTCGCCACAACGTTCGGTTCCCTCCCACATCGTCCGCCCGGAGTACGTCGGACGGAAGCACCCCGTGGAGGGGGTCCTCGGCGACGTGCAGACCCCCGAGACCATCGAGCGGATGCGCGTGGTGGGGCGGCTGGCGGCCCAGGCCCTGGAGGAGGTCGGCCGCAACGTCCGGCCCGGGGTGACCACGGACGAGCTGGACCGGATCGGCCACGAGTTCCTGCTGGACCACGGGGCCTACCCCAGCCCGCTGGGCTACAAGGGCTACCCCAAATCGCTGTGCTCCTCGCTCAACGAGGTGATCTGCCACGGCATCCCCGACGACACCGTGGTCTCCGACGGCGACATCGTCAACATCGACATCACCGCCTACCGGGACGGCGTGCACGGCGACACCAACGCCACGTTCCTGGCCGGGAACGTCTCGGAGGAGCACCGGCTGCTGGTCGAGCGGACCCGGGAGGCCATGACGCGCGCGATCAAGGCGTGCCGACCGGGCCGCCAGATCAACGTGATCGGCCGGGTCATCGAGTCCTACGCCAAGCGCTTCGGCTACGGCGTGGTCCGCGACTTCACCGGGCACGGCGTGGGGCCGGAGTTCCACTCGGGTCTGGTGGTGCCGCACTACGACGACCCGCGTGCGGACACCGTCATGGAGCCGGGGATGACCTTCACGATCGAGCCGATGATCACGCTCGGCGGCGTGGAGTACGACATGTGGGACGACGGCTGGACGGCCGTGACGGCCGACCGCAGGTGGACCGCCCAGTTCGAGCACACCCTGGTCATCACCGAGTCCGGTGCGGAGATCCTCACCCTGCCGTAGTCGCCGCGACCGCGGCGCGGCCCCCGCAGACCCCGTCTTCGGGGGCCGTCCGGGCCGGGGCGGCGTGTCCGCCGGCCGCGGGCCCCTTCCTGTGCGCCCCTCGCCGTGCGCGCCTCCCCGTGCGCTTCAGGCGGAACGCGGCGCCCGGACGTGGCTACGGAAAGGGCCCGGGGCGTAGGGTCGTGCGGGTGAAGATCCTCATCTCCGCCGACATGGAGGGCGCCACGGGCGTCACCTGGCCCGCCGACGTCGAGCCCGGCACCGAGCAGTGGCAGCGCTGCCGCGCCATGTTCACCAGCGACGTCAACGCCGCCGTCGAGGGCCTGCTGGAGGGCGGCGCCACCGAGGTGCTGGTCAACGAGGCGCACGCGACCATGCGCAACCTCCTGCTGGAGGAGCTCAACGCCGACGCCACGATGATCACCGGGCGGCACAAGGAGCTGTCCATGGTCGAGGGCGTGCAGTCCGGCGACTGCGACGGCGTGGTGTTCCTCGGCTACCACTGCGGCGCCGGTGACGAGGGCGTGCTGGCGCACACCTACCTGCCCAACGCGGTGACCGGAGTGTGGCTGGACGGCGAGCCCGCCAGCGAGGGCCGCCTCAACGCCGCGGTGGTCGCCGAGTACGGCACCCCGGTCATCCTGGTCACGGGCGACGACCGCGCCTGCGAGGACGCCGCCGCCTACGCCCCGTTCGCGCGGACGGTCGCGGTCAAGGAGCACGTCAGCCGGTACGCGGCCCGTTGCCGCCCCCCGGTCGCGACCGCGCGGGACATCCGGGCCGGGGCGCGCGCCGCCATGGTGCTGGCCGGGCGCCTGGACCCGGCCGGGCCCGAGCCCAGGGCCGTGGAGGTGGAGGTCGACTCCGCGCAGCTGGCCCAGGCCGCCGCGATCGTCCCCGGTGTCACGCGCACGGGGGTGCGGCGCGTCCGGTACGTCTCCCCGGACGCCTACGAGATGATCCGCTGCTTCAAGGCGGTCACCACGCTCATCTCCAACGCCATGGAGGAGCGCTACGGCTGAGGCCGCGCACCGGGTCCGCGTGGACCGCCGCCCGCGAATGCCGGAGGGTCGCGGGCGGGGCTGGTAGAACTGTGCCGGGGAGGACTTCTTCACCACTGGCCAGCAGGGTTCTCCCCCGTCACTGACACCTCAGCGAGAGCGAGGCGCACCCGTGGGCCACACCGCCACTTCCTTCCCCGAGAGAACCGACGGCTTCCCGGAGAGAACCGACGGCCTCGCGGCGGCCGGGGAGGACGCCGTCCACCTCGCCCGCGGACTCGTCCGCCGCGACTCCACCAACCACGGAGGCGGCCAGGGCGACGAACGCGAGGCCGCCGAGTACGTCGCCGAGGCCCTGGGCGACGCCGGGCTGGACCCCCTGCTGCTGGAGTCGGCCCCCCGGCGCGCGAACGTGGTCGCGCGCGTTCCCGGCACCGACCCCTCGGCCCCGGCGCTGCTGGTGCACGGCCACCTGGACGTGGTGCCCGCCGACGCCGCCGACTGGACGCTGCCCCCCTTCGCCGGGGAGGTCGCCGACTGCCCCGTCACCGGCGTGCCCGCGCTGTGGGGGCGCGGCGCGGTGGACATGAAGAACACCATCGCCACGGTCACCGCCGTCGTGCGCCACTGGGCGCGCTACGGACTGCGGCCCCGGCGCGACATCGTGCTGGCCTTCGTCGCCGACGAGGAGGACAGCGCCGCCTACGGCGCCGACTACCTGGTCCGCGAGCACGCCGGGCTGTTCGAGGGCTGCACCACCGCGATCGGTGAGGGCGGCGGGGAGACCATCCACGCCCGCACGGCCTCAGGGGAGCCGGTACGCCTGTACCCGGTGGGAGCGGCCGAGCGCGGCAGCGCCTGGCTGACCCTGCGCGCCCAGGGC
This sequence comes from Nocardiopsis synnemataformans DSM 44143, assembly GCA_000340945.1. Classification (GTDB taxonomy): domain Bacteria; phylum Actinomycetota; class Actinomycetes; order Streptosporangiales; family Streptosporangiaceae; genus Nocardiopsis; species Nocardiopsis synnemataformans. Next base: position 22,452 of record ANAW01000109.1, read on the forward strand.
ACGGCCGGGCACGGTTCCCGGCCGCCGCGCGACAACGCGATCGGCGCCCTGTCCGCGGCCCTGGCCCGGATCGACGGGTACGAGTGGCCGCTGCACCTGACCCCCGTCACACGGGCGGCGATCGACGCGGTCGCCGCGGCCCTGGAGGTGGAGCGCTTCCCCGGTGACACGGCGACCGCGGAGGCGGTGGACGCCCTGGTCGCCAGGCTGGGGACGGCCGCGCCGCTGATCGGCCCGACCACGCGCAACAGCGCCACGCCCACGATGTTCTCGGCCGGGTACAAGGTGAACGTGGTGCCCGGGGAGGCCACGGCGGGTGTGGACGGCCGGGTGCTGCCCGGTGCGGAGGAGCAGTTCGCCGCGGCCATGGAGGAGCTCACCGGCGACCGGGTGGCCTGGGAGTACGCGCACGGTTCGCCGCCGGTGGCCGCGCCCGTGGACTCCCCCGCGTTCGCGGAGCTGCGCGAGGCCCTGCTGCTGCACGACCCCGGGGCCCACGTGGTGCCGGTGTGCCTGTCGGGGGGCACCGACGCCAAGGTGTTCTCCCGGCTGGGCATCGACTGCTACGGCTTCTCCCCCCTGGCGCAGCCCGAGGGCCTGGACTACTCGGGCCTGCTGCACGGTGTGGACGAGCGGGTGCCGCTGGAGGGGCTGCACTTCGGCGTGCGCGCGCTGGACACGTTCCTGCGCGCCTGAACGGCGAACCCCCTGGTCGGCTGGGAGGCTGGTGTTCCGGGAGGCTGGCGGGCGGCCGGGTTTCAGGCGGCCGGGTTCCGGGAGACCGGTGTTCCGGGGCCCCGCGGCCGGGCGGACGACCGGGCACGCGGTCGGCGCGTCGGCGGGAGTGTCCGAGCACTGGTGGTGGGGAGAGGCGTCGCGTCCGGTGACGCGCGCGAACGAGGGAGAGGACCCGGGGTGGGAGAGGCGATGACCGAGGTGGCGGACGCGGCGGTGCGGGTTCCGGACGCGCGGGGTGTGCGCGCGCTGGTCCGGCCGCCGCGCCTGCGGGAGGGCGACCGGGTGCGCCTGGTCGCCCCGTGCAGCCCGGTTCCCGCGGAGCGGCTGGAGGCCGCGGTGGGAACGCTGCGCGGCTGGGGGCTGGAGGTCGAGCTGGCCCCGCACGTGCGCGAGCGCCACCCGCGGCTGCCCTACCTGGCCGGTGCGGACGCCACGCGGGCCGCCGACCTCCAGGAGGCCTGGTGCGACCCGGACGTGGACGCGGTGCTGTGCGTGCGCGGCGGCGACGGGGCGCACCGGACGGTGGACCTGCTGGACTTCGACGCGATGCGCCGGGCCGAGCCCAAGGCGCTGGTCGGGTTCAGCGACATCACGGCGCTGCACGAGGCGTTCGCGGTGGAGCTGGGCGTGGCCACGGTGCACGGGCCCGTGGTCGGCACGGGGTACTTCGTGGGCGACCCGGCGGCCCAGGAGGAGCTGCGCACCACCCTGTTCGAGCCCGAGCGGCGGACCGTGCTGACCTCGCCGGGCGCGCACGCGCTGGTGCCGGGGCGGGCCGAGGGTGTGACCTTCGGCGGGAACCTGAGCCTGCTCAACGACGGTCTGGCCGCGCCGCACAGCCGCCTGTCGGCCTCCGGCGGCATCCTGCTGCTGGAGGACGTCGCCGAGGACGTGGCCCGGCTCGACCGGATGCTCACGCACCTGCTGCGCACGGGGTGGGCGGCCGGGGTGGCCGGGGTGGCCCTGGGCACGTGGACGGACTGCCCGCCGGGGCCGGAGGTGGTCGCCGAACTGATGCGCGACCGGCTGGAGCCGCTGGGGGTGCCGGTGCTGTGGGGGCTGGAGTTCGGGCACTGCGCGGCCCAGCTCACGATTCCGCTGGGGGTGCCCGCCCTGCTCGACGCGGACGGCGGCCGTCTGGAGCTGGCCGTCCCGGGTCTGGCCTAGGCCGCTCCCCGGCCGCGGGGCGGGGGCGGAGCCGAGGCCGCCCCGGCGACGGGCACGGCGTGCTCGCGACGGACCCGGGCCGCGCGCCCGCTGTCGGCGGTTCCCCGGGGTCCCCCCCGCGCGTCGGATAGTCATATCGGTATTCATATACCGCCCCGGCGCCGTGGCGTTAGACTCTTCGCATGGTGCGTGAACCGCTGACCGCAGACCAGATCGAGCGCGGGCGCCTCCTGGGCGGTCTGCTCCGGCAGGCCCGCGCGGAGCGCACGATGGTCGACGTCGCGCGCGAGGCCGGGATCTCGGTCGAGACCCTGCGCAAGATCGAGGGCGGGCGCATCCCCACCCCGACGTTCTTCACGGTCGCGGCGATCGCCGCCGCGCTCGGCCTGTCCCTGGACGACCTCCTGCGCCGGGTGGACGCCGCCGCGGCCGCCCAGGACCCCGCGACCGCCTCCCTGGCCGTCTGACGTCCCGCCCGCCCCCTAACGTTGGTCGTGTACCCGCGAGTACGGGTCCGTGCGCGACGCCCCTTCCAGCGGCGGGCACGGGCCGGGCCGCGTCAGCGAGGACCACAGGGGGAGCACATGAACGAACAGGCGCTGAGGGTGGACGAGGCCGAACTGCGCGGCCTCCTCGACGGCCGCTGGGCCCACGTGCGCGAGCACATGCGCGACGCCCTGCGGGGAGACCTGTACGCCCCCGTGTACGGACTGTCGGTGGAGGAGCACCGCGCCCGCACGCTCACCCAGATCAAGGCCCTGGCCAAGACCGACCTGCCCGCCTACGGCTTCCCCGCCTCGGTGGGCGGCCGCGACGACGTCGGCGCGTCCGTGGTCGGCTTCGAGATGCTGGTCAACGACCTGTCGCTCATGGTGAAGATGGGTGTGCAGTGGGGGCTGTTCGGCGGGGCGATCAGCGCCCTGGGCACCGAGGCCCACCACGCCGAGTACCTGCCCGGCACGATGTCGATGGAGCTGCCCGGCTGCTTCGCGATGACCGAGACCGGCCACGGCTCGGACGTGCAGAGCCTGCGCACCACGGCCGTCTACGACCCCGACACCGAGGAGTTCGTGGTCCACACCCCCGACGAGGGGGCGCGCAAGGACTACATCGGCAACGCGGCCCGCGACGGCCGGCTGGCGGTGGTGTTCGCCCAGCTGAGCACCGGCGGCGAGGAGCACGGCGTGCACGCCCTGGTGGTCCCGATCCGGGACGGGCGGGGCAGGCCGATGCCGGGCGTGCGCATCGGGGACTGCGGCCCCAAGGCCGGGCTCAACGGCGTGGACAACGGGCGGCTGGAGTTCGACCGCGTGCGGGTGCCGCGCACCAACCTGCTCAACCGGTACGGGGACGTGGCCGCCGACGGCACCTACTCCAGCCCCATCGAGAGCAAGGGCCGACGCTTCTTCACCATGCTCGGAACGCTGGTCCGGGGCCGGATCAGCGTGGCGGGCGGCGCGGGGAGCGCCGCCAAGGCCGCGCTGACCATCGCGGTGCGCTACGGCGACACCCGCCGCCAGTTCACCCGCCCCGACGGCGAGGGGCGGCCCGAGCGCGAGGTGCGCGTCCTGGACTACCTGGCGCACCAGCGCAAGCTGCTGCCCGCCCTGGCCCGCACCTACGCGCTGCACTTCGCGCAGGAGGAGCTGGTCACCCGGCTGCACGAGCTGTCCCGCTCGCCCGAGCGCGACGAGCACGCCCAGCGCGAACTGGAGTCGCGTGCGGCCGGGCTCAAGGCGGTAGCCACCTGGCACGCCAGCGAGGCCATCCAGACCTGCCGCGAGGCGTGCGGCGGCGCCGGGTACCTGTCCGAGAACCGGATCCCGCAGCTCAAGGCCGACTCCGACATCTTCACCACGTTCGAGGGCGACAACACGGTCCTGCTCCAGCAGCTCACCAAGGGCCTGCTGACCAACTTCAAGGACTCGTTCGGCGACCTGGACCAGCTGGGGCTGGCCCGGTTCATGGCGGGCAAGGTCTTCGAGACGGTCATCGAGCGCACCGCCGCGATCCCGCTGATCGAGCGGCTCGTCGCGGCCGCCCCGGGGCGCGGCGAGGAGGCCAGCCTGTACAACCGGGGCTGGCAGCTGGAGCTGCTGGAGGACCGCGAGAAGCACGTCATCGAGGGCCTGGCCGCGCGGCTGCGCAGGTCCGGCAGGAACGGCGACGACGCCTTCGAGGTGTTCAACCGCGCCCAGGACCACGTGCTCACGGCGGGCCGCGCGCACATGGACCGGGTGGTGCTGGAGGCGTTCGTGGCGGGGATCGACCGCTGCGGGGACACCTCGACCGCCAAGCTGCTCAACCGGCTGTGCGACCTGTACGTGATGTCGGTGATCGAGGAGAATCGCGCGTGGTTCCTGGAGCACGAGCGGCTCTCCACCTCGCGGGCCAAGGCGGTCACCCAGGCGGTGAACGACCTGTGCCGGGGCCTGCGCCCCTACGCCGTGCAGCTGGTGAACGCGTTCGGCCTGCGCGACGAGTGGCTGGCCGCGCCGATCGCGCTGGGGGGCGAGCACGCCCGCCAGGGAGACCCGGTCCCCGGGCGCGGCTGAGACCCGCCGTCGCGCCGCCGCCTCCCCCGTGCCCGGGGCCCGTCCGGGCACGGGGAGGCGGCGCGGGGCGCAGGGCGGCGCGGGCGCGCGGGAGATATGCTAGTCAAAGTTGAATAGCGCGGACCGTGGAACGGCACGGACCCCGCGCTGGCGAGATGAGGGGTGTGGATGTCGGCCATCCGGCTGCTGGTCCTGGGGGCGGTCCGCCTACGCGGGCGGGCACACGGCTACCAGGTGCGCAACGACCTGGAGTTCTGGGGCGCGCACGAGTGGTCCAACGCCAAGCCGGGGTCGATCTACCACGCGCTCAAGCAGATGGCCCGGCAGGGCCTGCTGCACGCGCACGAGACAGCGCCGTCCACCGCCGGAGGGCCGCCCCGGACCGAGTACGAGATCACCGGGGAGGGCACCCGGGAGTACTTCGCCCTGCTGCGCCGGGCGGTGTCCTCGCACGACGCGCGCATGGACGTGCTCTCGGCCGGCCTGGGCTTCGTCGTCGACCTGTCCCGGCGGGAGGCGGTCGACCTGCTCAAGCGGCGGGTCGAGGGCCTGGAGGAGTGGCGCGGAGGCGTGGTCACGTACTACGCCCCGGAGGAGGGGCCCGGCCAGATGGGCCACATCGGCGAGATCATGGACATGTGGGTGCACTCCGCGGAGTCGGACGCGGAGTGGACGCGCGCGCTGATCCGGCGGATCGAGGGCGGCGCCTACTCCTTCGCCGGTGAGGAGGGCAGCCCCTACGAGGGCGTCCTCACCGGCGAGGAGCCGGGCGCGGCCCCCTCCGGCTGAGGCCGCACCCTCCGACTGAGGCTGCGCCCCGGCCCCGGAGCCGCCGGGCTCCGGTCCGGGGTCCGGCCGCCCGGCCGCGCGGAGGAACCGGCCGAGCGGCCGGGACGCCCCGCGAGGCACGGGCGGGGTCAGCGGCCCAGCCCACGGAAGCGGGCCGCCGCCATGGGGCAGGCGACCGCGAGCAGCGCGAGCGGCCACAGCACCGCCAGGAGCAGCGCGTTCTCGGCCGCCCAGGAGGTGCCGGCCGCGCCGGGGTTGCCGAACAGGTCGCGCACCGCCGCGGCCGAGGCCGACAGGGGGTTCCACTCGGCCACGGCCCCGAGCCAGCCGGGCATCGACTCGGGTGAGGCGAAGGCGCCGGAGGTGAAGGCCAGGGGCCAGACGAGGATCTGCACGGCCATGACCAGTTCCGGCCTGCCCACGATCAGCCCGAGCCAGATGCCGCACCACAGCAGCGCGAACCGCAGCAGGAGCAGCAGCCCCACCGCCCCCAGCGCGGCGGCCAAGGAGCCGTGCCAGCGCCAGCCGATCGCGAGCCCGGCGCCGAGCACGACGACCAGGCTGAGGACTGACTCCAGTATGTCGGCGACGCCGCGGCCGACCAGGACCGCCGAGGGCGCCATGGGCATGGAGCGGAACCGGTCGACGACGCCCTTCTCCAGGTCCCGGGTGAGCGCGGTCATCGTGCTCTCCAGGCCGAAGGCCATGGTGAGCACGAGCATGCCGGGGACCACGAACTCGGTGTAGTCCCCGCCTCCGGCGACGGTCATGGCACCGCCGAGGAAGAGGGCGAACATCACCAGCATCATCACCGGGAAGGCCAGGCCCACCGCGATCTGCCCGGGGCGGCGGGCCCAGCGGGCGAGTTCGCGGCGGGTCATGGTCCAGGAGTCGGCCAGCCACCAGCCCAGGGCGGACCCGAGGGAGGGCGCAGGGAAGTTCGCGGGAATCGTGGCGGTCACGCGGTCCCCTCCCGGTGCGGGGAGGGGACGGAAGGAGCCGTGGAGACCCGGTCGCCGTCGGACGGTTCGGAGTCACCGTCGGACGACCGGGCTCGGTCGCCACCGGTCGGCTCGGTGCGCTCTCCATGGGGCGGCTCGGCGGCGACGGAGCCCCCGGAGTCACCGGCGCCGTCGACGGACCCGCCGGTCAGGTACAGGAACACCTCGTCCAGGGTGGGGCGGCGCACGGCCAGGTCCTCGGCCTCCAGCCCCGCGCCGTCCAGCGCACGCACCACGCGGTTGAGGGCGCCCATCCGGTCGGTGACCGGCGCACTGACCCTGCGCGCGTCCGCGTCGGTGTCCACACGCCCGGCCGCGGAGACCCCGCGCAGCACTTCGGCCGCCTCCCCCAGCCGGTCCGGGGCGCGCAGGACGACGTCGACGCGGTCGCCGCCCACCATGGCCTTGAGCTGGTCGGGGGTGCCGTCGGCGATCACCCGGCCGCCGTCGACGACGCAGACGCGGTCGGCGAGCTGGTCGGCCTCCTCCAGGTACTGGGTGGTGAGCAGGACGGTGGTGCCGCCCCCGACCAGCGAGCGCACCGCGCTCCACACCTCGCCCCGTCCGCGCGGGTCCAGACCGGTGGTCGGCTCGTCCAGGAACAGCACGTCGGGGTCCACGATGAGCGAGGCCGCCAGGTCCAGCCGCCGCCGCATCCCGCCGCTGTAGGCGCTGACCGGCTTTCGGGCGGGGGCGGGC
>ANAW01000110.1:0-17130 GCA_000340945.1 Nocardiopsis synnemataformans DSM 44143
GCTTGCGGCCGGTGTCGGCCAGACCGAAGCGCTCCAGCAGTTCCGCCGCCCGTGCCGCGGCCCGCCGCCCGCCCAGGTGGTGCAGGCGCCCGAACATCTCCAGGTTCTGCCGCCCCGACAGCTCCTCGTCCACCGCGGCGTGCTGGCCCAGCAGGCCGATGCGGCGGCGCACCCGGCCCGGCCGCGCCGCGAGGTCGATTCCGGCGACCCGCGCGCGGCCCTCCTCCACCCGCAGCAGGGTGGCCAGGGTCCGCACGAGCGTCGTCTTGCCCGCACCGTTGGGACCCAGGACGCCGTGGACCGTGCCGCGCGGCACCGCCATGTCCAGGCCGTCCAGGGCCCTCGTGCGCCCGTAGGTCTTGCGCAGCCCCTCGGTGAGGACCGCGAGATCGTGTTCCGCCACGACCCCTCCCTTCCATTGATCAAATTTGACTAGTTTTCGTCGCCGAACCCGGGTCCGGCGGGGAGGGCCCCGCCACGCGGAGGAGCCCGCGCGTCCGCGCGGAGGAACCGGTCCGGACGGCCCGAAAGGCCCCTGCGCCTCGGCGGTTCCTCAGTCCCCGTCCGCCTCCGCGGCTTCCGCGCCGAGCCAGCGCCGCAGTTCGGAGGCGTTGCGCAGCTCCCCCTCGATCCTGCTCCGTTCACCGCTGGTGAGGGCGATCCCGCCCAGCCGCCCCCGCCACTCCTCGACGCCCTCCTCCTCGCCGAGGGCGACCGCGAGTTCGATGAGCATCGCGAGCGCCAGCGCCCGCTCCGCAGGAGGCGCCTGGTCCCCGTGCCGCTTCAGCCCGGAGCGGATCCGCCGGAAGGCGGCGAGGTCGTCGGTCTTGAAGTCGCGCAGGATCCGGGCGCCGTCCAGGACGCGGGCGAGCCCGTCGAGTTCCCTGGAGCCGCCGTACTCCAGCTTCTCGGGCTCGCCGCGCTGGATGAAGATGAGCGAGTTCCCCGAGGGGTCCATGAGCGTGAAGCGGCTGGCTCCCGGCCGGTGGCGCGTGATGCGCGGCAACCCCTTCGCCAGGACCCTGCCGTGGGCCCGGCGCATGGCCTGCGTGAGGGCGGCGTGGTAGGGCGCGACCGCGTCGACCATGACCAGGCAGCCGCCGCTGTTCTCCAGGCCGGGGTCCAGGCCCTTCGGGGCGCGGCCGTAGTGCAGGTCGAAGCCGCTCCAGTGGAAGGCCAGGTAGAGGTAGGGCCTGGTCTGCTCGTAGGTGACCTCGAAGCCGAGCGCCCGGTAGAACTCCAGGGTGGCCTCGGCCGAGACGCAGGGCAGCAGCGGAACGGTCGTCTCGTTGGCCCGGACCGCGGCCGCCCCCGGTCGCCCCTGACCCTGGTCCTGGTCCTGTTGGGCGTCCCCGCCCGTACCCGCGCCCGTGCCGCCGCCCGCCCGCGCGGTGTCCGTTCCGGCCACGCGCACCTCCCATTAGTCAAGTTTGATTACCCTGCGAGGGTAGCCCCCTCCGAGTCCACTGGTCAAACTTGACTACAAAGAGGGGAGCGCCGGGCTCCGCCGCCGTGCACCACCGGCCCCCGGAGGCCCGTCGGCGCGCCGCGCCCCGCGAACCGGCCCCGCCACGGGTCTTTCCTCGGCGGGGTGGTCCCCCTAACATGAAGCACATTCATGTTAGGTAGGTCACGCGTGCGCACACCCCCCGCACAGCCCTCCCCCTCCCCCTCCCCGCGGACACCCGCCGCGCTCACCGAGCCCACCCGGCCCGTGCGCCGCCTGTGGGTGGCCGGGATCAGCCTGGCCAACCTCGGCATGTGGATGGCCTTCTTCGGCCCGCTCCAGGTCCTGCTGCCCGAACAGGTCGGCCTGCTCGCCCCCGACTCCAAGGAGACCGCCCTGGCCTGGGTGACCGGGGCGGGCGCGGCCTGCTCCACCCTGGGCGCCCCGCTGGCCGGGGCCCTGTCCGACCGGACCACCGGCCGGTTCGGGCGCCGACGCCCCTGGATCCTGGCCGGTGCGCTCCTGGGCGGCCTGGGCCTGGTGGTGCTCGGGCAGCAGGACGGCGTCCTCGGCGTCCTGCTGGGGTGGTCGTTCGTCCAGGCCGCGCTGTCCTGCCTGAACGCGACCCTGCTCGCGGCCGTGCCCGACCACGTGCCGCACGAGCGAGTCCGCGAACTTCTGGCATGAGTTCGCCGATTCGACCCCACCATCCGCCCCACGCCCGTTAGCGTGTTCGACTATGAAGGCCACCGTGCAGATCAAGCTGCTGCCTTCGCCTGAGCAGGCGGAGGCGCTGTCGGCAACCCTGCACGCTTGTAACCAGGCCGCCAACTCCGCCTCCCAGGTCGCCTTCGCCACCGGCGCCACGCACAAGTTTGCGCTCCAGAAACGGATCTACGAACATCTCAAGGTTGAGTACGGGCTGTCAGCACAGCCGACGGTACGGGTGATCGGCAAGGTCGCCGACGCCTACACCACTCGAGCTTCCAACCTGCGTGCGGGCAACCTCGGACCACCGGGCTCCCAGCGCCGGAAGAAGGCAACCTCCGGACCGGTCAGCTTCACCCAGGACTCCGCCCAGCCCTTTGACAACCGATGTCTGTCCTGGCAGCTGGACGCGCGCACTGTGTCGATCTGGACCGTCCGAGGGCGGATGAAACAGGTCCCCTTCACCGGCTCGACCGACCAGCTCAAGACGGTAGCCGAGCACCGCCGAGGCGAGAGTGACCTGGCCTACCGGGACGGCATGTGGTTCCTGCACGCCACCTGCGACATCCCTGAGGAGCCGCTCAATGTCAATCCTGAAGGCTTTGTCGGGGTGGACCTGGGAATCGTCAACATCGCCACCACCTCCGACGGGCATCGGCACGCGGGTCGAGGGCTGAACCGACACCGCAGAAGGATGAACCAACTGCGGGCCAAACTCCAGAGGAAGAGGACGAAGAGCACCAAGCGAGGGCTCAAGCGTGTGCGGCGCCGAGAGGCGCGGCGGGCACGCGACGTCAACCACCAGATCTCCAAGCAGATCGTGGAGCGGGCCGAACGCACCGGGCGCGGAATCGCCTTGGAGGACCTCCAGGGCATCCGTGAACGGGTACGGCAGGCCAAAGCACAACGTGCTGCGCTGCACTCCTGGGCATTCGCCCAGCTACGGAACTTCATCACGTACAAAGCTCGCAGGGCGGGGGTGCCCGTGGCCGTGGTCGACCCGGCCTACTCCTCGCAGTCCTGCTCGGAGTGTGACCACACCAGCAGACGCAACCGCACCGCCCAAGCCCGGTTCGTCTGCCTCTCGTGCGGTGTGATCATGCATGCCGATGCGAATGCTTCCCGCAACCTCGCCCACCGGGGTGAGGTCGCTTGGAACGCGGGGCGCCTGTCAGCCGCCCCTACACCCTTGCCCTGAGTAGGGTGTTGGACGCGGGAGGATGCCTGGCAGCCAGACCAGGGGCCTACTCGCAAGCTCGGTTCTTTCGAGGACCAAGAAGCTGACCCTCTACCTGCTCTACCGCCTCGGCGACCGGGTGGGCCGGTGGATCACCCTGAACGAGCCCCTGGTGCACACCACCTACGGACACGCGCTCGGCGTCCACGCCCCGGGGCGGGTCCTGGAGGTGCCCGAGGTGATGCGGGTGGCCCACCACATGCTGCTCGCGCACGGGCTGGCCGCCGGTGAGCTGCGCTCACGCGGCCTGGAGGCACTGCTCACCAACAACTACTCCCCCGTCAGCCCCGCCACCGGCTCCGCGGCCGACACCGCCGCCGCGCACGCCTACGACACCCTGCACAACCGGCTGTTCACCGACCCCGTGCTGACCGGCGCCTACCCGGACCTGTCGGCGTTCGGCGTCGCGGAGGTCCCCGGCGTGCGCGAGGGCGACCTGAAGGCGGTCGCGGGCAGCGCGGACGGCCTCGGGGTCAACTACTACAACCCCACCGTGGCCACCGCGCCCGACGAGGGGTCGGGGCTGCCGTTCGGGTTCGGCGAGGTCGCCGGGGCGCCGGTGACGGCGTTCGGGTGGCCGGTGGCGCCCGAGGGGCTGGGCCGGATGATCGACCTGCTGCGCGAGCGCCACGGCGACGCGTTGCCGCCGCTGTACGTCACCGAGAACGGCTGCTCCTACGAGGACCGGCTCTCCCCCGGCGGGCGGATCGCCGACCCCGAGCGGATCGCCTACCTGGAGGGGCACGTGGCCGCCGTGGAGGCCGCGCGGGAGCGGGGCGCGGACGTGCGCGGGTACTTCGTGTGGACGCTCACCGACAACTTCGAGTGGGCCGAGGGCTACCACCAGCGCTTCGGGCTGGTGCACGTGGACCACGCCACCCAGGCGCGCACCCCCAAGGACTCCTTCGCCTGGTACCGGGACCTCGTCGCCGCCCGGACCGCCGCGGCCGGTGCGTGAGGGGCCGGGGCCGCCGCGGCCCGCCCACCGTGCGGCGCGGCCGCGCCCCGGCTGAGCGCACGCGGCGCCCGGGCGTCGGCCGGGGTTTCTCAGTCCCCGACGGCGTCCAGGGTGCCGCTGTCGTAGCGCTCGGGGGCCTCCTCGCCGCGCTGGCGGGCGGGCTCCCACCACCACCAGTGCGACTCGGGCACCCAGTCGGGGACCTCCTCGTCGTTGACCGGCCGGGCCCGGGCCGCCACCTCGGTGAGGGCCTCGTCGATGCGCGGGAGCGCCTCCAGGTCGCCCGGGCGCAGGAACTCCTCCCAGGGCACGAACTCCTCGCCGAGCAGTTCCAGCATGGACCGCCGCCAGCAGGCGGGGCGGTAGGCCTCGTGCTGGCCGTTCTCGGCCGCGGTCTGGGTGCGGACCACATACAGGCTGAGCCGGTCGGGGTTGCTGCCGCCCACCAGCAGCTCGGCCAGGGTGGCGCTGAACTCCTGTCCGCCCGGGGACCTGCGCTGCGCGGGCGTGGTCGCCCGGTACAGGGCGAAGAGGGCGGCGAAGGCGCTGTCCATCAGGGCGTCGCGGTCCCTGCGGCGCGAGGCGCTCTCGGCGAAGGCGTCCAACGCCCGCCTGGCCAGGTCCGGGGGGTTCCCGCCCGCATCCGCGCTCACCTTCACACCGCCTTGTCCGGTTCGGGAATGACGTCAGCGGCGGGGCCGCGGGNCGCTCCGTGCCGCCGAGGTAGCCGGTTCACGGTGCCGGGGTCCGCAGCTGCTCGTCCAGGGCGCGCGCCCACTGGCGCACGATCCGGCGCCGCCGGGGCCCGTCGTCGGTGAGCAGGTTGGCCAGTCCCAGGCCGCGTGCCAGGTCGAGGGTGGCCTGGACGGTCTCGCGGACCCCCGGGACCGACTCGTCCACGCCCAGCAGCTCCACGGCGGCCCGGTGGATCTCCCGGCCCATCCGCTCCTCCATGGGAATGATCCGCTCGCGCAGGACCGGGTCGCTGGCGGCGGCCGACCACAGCTGGAGGGCGGCCCGGAAGTCCGTCCCGGTGAAGGCGTCCACGACCATCTGCACGACCGCCTCGGTGCGGCCGCTCCCCTCGGGGACGGCGGCCGCGCCGCGCCGCAGCTCCGCGCCGCGGTTGTCGAGCATGTGCCGCAGCACGGCCAGGAACAGGTCCTCGCGGGTGGGGAAGTGGTGCTGGGCGGCGCCGCGCGACACCCCGGCCCGCCGCGCGACCGCGCCCACGGTGGCGCCGGCCGTGCCCTCCTCGGCCAGACAGGCCACGGCGGCCTCCAGCAGCCGGGCGCGGGTGGCCCGGCTGCGTTCCTGCCGCGGCTCGCGGTCGGCCCCGGTGTCCACGTCGCTGCTTCCCCCTGTCCCCACACCCCTGAGGCGGTCGGCGTCCGCGCGCCGACGGCTCAGTACGACCTGGGCAGGCCGAGGGACTGCTGTGCCACGTAGTTGAGCACCATCTCCCGGCTCACCGGCGCGATGCGCGCCAGGCGGGCGGCGGCGATCGCCGACCCCAGCCCGTACTCGCTGGCCAGGCCGTTGCCGCCCAGGGTCTGCACGGCCTGGTCGACCGCGCGCACGCACGCCTCCGCGGCGGCGTACTTGGCCATGTTGGCCGCCTCCCCCGCCCCCGCGTCGTCGCCGGAATCGTAGCGGAGCGCCGCGTGCTGGGTCATCAGGCGGGCCTGCTCCAGCTCGATCTTGACCTGCGCCAGCGGGTGGGCCAGCCCCTGGTGGGCGCCGATGGGGGTGTCGCGCCAGACCCTGCGCTCCCTGGCGTAGGCCACCGCCTTGTCCAGGGCGTGGCGGGCGCTGCCCGAGGCCAGGGACGCGGCCATGATGCGCTCGGGGTTGAGCCCGGCGAAGAGCTGGAGGAGTCCGGCCCCGGGGTCGCCGACCAGGGCGTCGGCGGGCAGGCGCACGTCGTCCAGGAACAGCTGGTACTGGTGGTCGGGGCTGACCAGGTCCATCTCGATCGGGCGGGCCTCGAACCCGGGGGCGTCGGTGGGCACCGCGAACAGCGCGGCGGACAGGCGCCCGGTGTCCTCGTCCTGGACGCGGCCGACGACCAGGACGGCGTCGGCCACGTCCACGCCGGAGATGAAGGTCTTGCGGCCGTTGAGCACCCAGCCCCCGCCGTCGCGCCGGGCGGTGGTGGTGATGCGGTGGGAGTTGGACCCGGCGTCGGGCTCGGTGATGGCGAAGGCCATGATGCTCTCGCCCGTGGCCAGGCCGGGCAGCCAGCGTTCGCGCTGCCCGGGGGTGCCGAAGCGGGACAGGACGGTGCCGCAGATGGCCGGGGAGACCACCATCATCAGGGTGGGGCACCCGGCCGCGCTGAGCTCCTCCAGGACGGCGGCCAGGTCGCCGATGCCGCCGCCCCCGCCGCCGTACTCCTCGGGGATGTTGACGCCGAGGTAGCCGAGCCTGCCCGCCTCGCGCCACAGCTCGGTGAGGTAGGCGCCCTCCCTGGCGCGGGCCCGGTAGTACTCGGACCCGTACCCCGCGGCGAACGCGGACACGGCGGCGCGCAGGTCGACGCGCTCGGCGGGTTCGTTGAAGGTCATGGCACCGGTCACGGCGTGGCCCCTTCGTAGTCGAGGACGGCGAGGGGCGCCCCGGCGGGCACCCTCTGCCCCGCCGCGACCGGGATCTCCCGGACGGCACCGGCGGCGGGGGCGGTGACACGGTGCTCCGTCTTCATGGCTTCCATGCGCAGCAGGGTCTGCCCGGGCTCGACCCGCTCGCCCACGGCGACCTCCACGGCGGTGACCGTGCCGGGCATGGGCGCGGGCAGGGCTCCGGGGTCGACCGCGGCCCGGGGTACGGGCAGGGGGTCGACGGGGGTGAGGGTGACCGACCCCAGGGGCGAGTCGACGTGGACGTCGCCGCCCGCGGCGGGGCGGTGGACGGCGAAGGCGCGGCGCAGGCCCCCGACCTCCAGGACCACCCGGTCGGGCGCGGCCGAGAGCACGCGGACCCCGGCCTGTTCGGGCAGGTAGGAGCCTCGTCGGGTCCGGTAGGCGGTGGTGGTCCGCCTCGCCTCGTCCCCGTCGACGTCGTGGTGGCGCACGAAGGGCTGGGAGGGCAGGCCGCGCCAGTTGGCGGGGACTCCGGCGGGGGTGGCGGCGCCGGCGCGGGCGGCCTCGGCGGCGGCCAGGGACGCGGCCAGCGCGGCGAGGCGTTCGGCGGCGGGGTCGGCCAGGGGCTGGACGAGTGCGCTGAGGAGGTCGCCGTCCAGGTAGCCGGTGTGCAGCCCCTCGGGGCGGGTCTCGGCCCCGGCGAACGCGGGATGGCGCAGCGCCCGCACGAGCAGGTCGCGGTTGGTGCCCACACCGTGCACGCGCGCGGCGGCCAGGGCGGCGGCCAGGCGGCGCAGCGCGTCGCGGCGGTCGCGGCCGTGGGCGACGACCTTGGCGAGCAGGGGGTCGAAGTCGGCGCCGACGGTGTCGCCGGGTTCGACACCGCTGTCCAGGCGCACCCCGAAGGCGGGCGGCGGGGCGAAGCGGGTGTCGGCGGGGACGTCGAAGGCGTGCAGGACGCCGGTGCGGGGCCGCCAGCCGTCGCGGGGGTCCTCGGCGTACAGGCGGGCCTCGACGGCGTGACCGCGCGGCGCGGGCGGGCCGCCCCCGGGCAGTGCTTCGCCCTCGGCGACGCGGATCTGCCACTCGACCAGGTCCAGGCCGGTGACGCACTCGGTGACGGGGTGCTCGACCTGGAGCCGGGTGTTCATCTCCAGGAAGACCGGGTCGCCGAAGCCCTCCTCCCCCACCGGGACGAGGAACTCGGCCGTCCCGGCGCCGGTGTAGCCGATGGCGCGGGCCAGGCGGCGGGCGGCCTCGTGCAGGCGCTCGCGCAGGTCGTCGGGCAGGCCGGGGGCGGGCGTCTCCTCGACGACCTTCTGGTGGCGGCGCTGGACGGAGCAGTCGCGCTCGCCCAGGGCCCACACGGTGCCGTGGGTGTCGGCCAGGACCTGCACCTCGACGTGGCGGCCGTGGGGGACGTAGGGCTCGCAGAACACCGCCGGGTCGCCGAAGGCGGAGGCCGCCTCGGCGCGTGCGGCGGCGGCCTCGGCGGGCAGGTCGGCCAGGTCGCGGACCACGCGCATGCCGCGCCCGCCGCCCCCGGAGACGGCCTTGACCAGCACGGGCAGGTGTTCGGGGCGCACCCGGTCGGGGTCCAGGGCGTCGGCGACGGGCACCCCGGCGTCGCGGGCGATGCGCTTGGCGCGGGTCTTGGCGCCCATGCTCTCGACGGCCTCGGCCGGGGGCCCGATCCAGGTCAGTCCGGCGCCGGTGACGGCGCGGGCGAGGGCGGGGTTCTCGGACAGGAAGCCGTAGCCGGGGTGGACGGCGTCGGCGCCGGAGGCGCGGGCGGCCGCCACCACGGCTTCGGGGTCGAGGTAGGCGTCCACGGGGCCGCGCCCCTCGGGCAGGGGCAGGCGCACGGCGGTGTCGGCCTCGGCCGCGTGCGCGGCGTCCTCCTCGCCGGGGGCGTGCACGGCGACGGTGGCGATGCCCAGGGAGCGGCAGGTGCGCAGGATCCGGCGGGCGATCTCGCCCCGGTTGGCGACCAGGAGGCGGGTGACGGGGCGCGGCGGCGCGGACTGGTCGGGGTTCGCGGCGGGGGCCGTGGCGTCCGCCTCGGAGGGCGCGGCGGCGTCCCCCGCGGGAGTCCCGGCACGGTCACCGGTGCCCGCCTCGGAGGGGCCGTCGGAGGGCACGGCGGAGGGCACGTCGTTCATGGTCTCCTCACATCCGGAAGACGCCGAAGCGGTCGGTGCCCCGGACGGGGGCGTTGTGGGCGTAGGACAGGCACAGGCCCAGGACGGTGCGGGTGTCGCGGGGGTCGATGACGCCGTCGTCGTAGACCCTCCCGGACAGGAACAGGGGCAGCGACTCGGCCTCGATCTGGCGCTCCACCATCTCCCGCACGGCGGCGTCCTGGTCCTCGTCGTAGGGCTCTCCCCTCCTCGCCGCGGACTGGCGGGCGACGATGGACAGCACCTCGGCGAGCTGGCGGGGGCCCATGACGGCGGAGCGGGCGCTGGGCCAGGCGAACAGGAAGCGCGGGTCGTAGGCCCGACCGCACATCCCGTAGTGGCCCGCGCCGTAGGAGGCGCCCACGAGCACCGAGAAGTGGGGGACGGTGCTGTTGGAGACGGCGTTGATCATCATCGAGCCGTGCTTGATGATGCCGCCCTGTTCGTACTCGCGGCCGACCATGTAGCCGGTGGTGTTGTGCAGGAACACCAGCGGCGTGTCCGCGCGGTTGGCGAGCTGGATGAACTGGGCGGCCTTCTGGGCCTCGGCGCTGAAGAGCACGCCGTGGTCGTTGGCGAGCACGCCGACGGGGTAGCCGTGCAGGTCGGCCCAGCCGGTGACCAGGCCGCCGCCGTAGGAGGGCTTGAACTCGTCGAACACCGAGCCGTCCACGAGGCGGGCGATGATCTCCCGCGGGTCCACGGGCACGCGCAGGTCGGGCGGCATGATGCCGAGCAGGTCCTCGGCCGGGTACAGGGGTTCGGGGGCCGACGGGCGCGGGGCGGGCCCCGCCCTGCGGTGGCCCAGGCGGGCCACGATCCGCCGTCCGACGCGGATCGCGTCGCGCTCGTCCTCGGCCAGGTGGTCGGCCAGGCCGGAGACCTCGGCGTGCATGCGGGCCCCGCCCAGCGACTCGTCGTCGCTCTCCTCGCCCGTGGCGGCCCGCACCAGCGGCGGCCCGCCCAGGAACACCTTGGAGCGCTCGCGCACCATGACCACGTGGTCGCTCATGCCGGGGATGTAGGCGCCCCCGGCGGTGGAGTTGCCGAAGACCAGCGCGACGGTGGGGATCCCGGCGGCCGACAGGCGGGTCAGGTCGCGGAAGGTCCGGCCGCCCGGGACGAAGATCTCCTTCTGGGTGGGCAGGTCGGCGCCGCCGGACTCCACCAGGCTGACCAGCGGCATCCGGTTCTGCTCGGCGATCTCGGCGGCCCGGGCGGTCTTCCTCAGGGTCCACGGGTTGCTGGAGCCGCCGCGCACGGTGGGGTCGTTGGCCACCAGCACGCACTCCACGCCGGAGACCGTTCCCACGCCGGTGACGAGGCTGGCGCCGACGTGGAAGTCGCTGCCCCAGGCGGCGAGCGGCGACAGTTCCAGGAAGGGGCTGCCCTCGTCCAGGAGGAGTTCGATCCGCTCGCGGGCCAGCAGGCCGCCCCGGGCGCGGTGGCGCTCCACGTAGCGCCGCCCGCCCCCGGCCAGGGCCTTGGCGTGTTCGGCGTCGATCTCGGCGAGCTTGGCGAGCATCGCCTCGCGGGCCTCGGTGAAGGCGGGCGAGGCGGTGTCGAGTCCGGTCCTGAGCACGCTCACAGTTGGTTCACCTCCGCCAGCACGGCCTCGGGCACGGGAACGCGCCGGGCCCGCAGCCACTCGCCCAGCCCCTTGGCCTGGGGGTCGACGCCCTCGCGGCGGGCGGTGCCGGGGGCGAGCAGGCCCTCGATCCAGAAGTTGGCGGCGTACAGGTTGGGCAGCAGGTGCCGGGTGACGCGCAGTCCGGCGGTCTCGGGCAGGAGTTCGCGCAGCAGGTCGGCGGTCAGGGTGGTGGCCAGCCACCGCCAGGCCGTCTCGCCGCGCACCCATATGCCCAGGTTGGCGTCCGCTCCCTTGTCGCCGCTGCGCGCGCCCAGGACCAGGCCGAGCGGGACCGGGCGCATGGGGCCCTCGGGCAGGGGTTCGGGCGGCGGGGGTTCGGGGACCCCGGTCAGGGCTCGGGTGCGGGGCGCGGGCGCGACGGGCACGCGTGCGCCGTCGGGCAGGATCGCGGTGTGGGCGACCTCGGAGGCGGGCACGAGCGCGTGCGCGGCGGCGACCCCGTCGGGGCGGGCGTCGCGCGGCGGCGCGGTGAGGTGGAACCCGGCGTAGCTGCCCAGGGCCAGTTCCACGGCGGCCGCGCCGAAGGAGCGGCCCACGACAGCGGGGTCGTGGTCGCGGGCGACCACGCGCAGACGGGCGGTGGCCGCGTCCTGGGTGTCGCCGTGGGGGTCCTGGGCGGGCACCAGGGTGAAGCGCAGGTCGTCCGGCGTCCGGTCGGCGAGGGCGGCGCGCATCTGGCGTTCGGCCTGGGCGGCCTTGGCCCCGGCGTCCAGGCCGGTGACCAGGAACTCGACCTCGTTGCGGAAGCCCGTGAGGCTGGTCAGGCCGACTCTGAGATCGGGGGGCGGCTCCTCGCCTCGGACGCCGCTGAGCAGGACGCGGTCGGGTCCCTGCCGGGTGAGGAGCACGGTGTCCAGGCGGGCGGTGACGTCGGGGCCGGGGTAGCGGGGCCCGGCGACCTCGTAGACGAGCTGGGCGGTGACGGTCCCGGTGGTGACGGCGCCGCCGCTGCCGGGGTGCTTGGTGATGACCGCGCTGCCGTCGGCGTGGATCTCGGCGAGGGGGAAGCCGGGCCGGTCCAGGTCGTGTCCCCCGCGCAGGAGTTCGTCGGCCAGGGCGTAGTTGCCGCCGGTGGCCTGGGCGCCGCACTCGATGACGTGCCCGGCGACGGTGGCCCCGGCCAGGGCGTCCAGGTCGCCGGGGGTCCAGCCGAAGTGGGCGGCGGCCGGTCCCACGGTCAGGGAGGCGTCGGTGACGCGGCCGGTGACGACGATGTCGGCGCCCGCGTCCAGGCAGGCGGCGATGCCGAAGGCGCCCAGGTAGGCGTTGGCGGTCAGGGGGGAGCCCAGGTCGAGTTCCTCGGCGCGGTCGATGAGGTCGTCGCCGGTGACGCAGGCGATGCGGGGTTCGAGGCCGAGCCCGTCGGCGAGTTCGGTGAGCCGGTCGGCGAGGCCGCGCGGGTTGAGGCCGCCCGCGTTGGTGACCACCCTGGTGCCGCGTTCCATGACCAGCGCCAGGGTGTCGCGCATCTGGCGCAGGAAGGTCCGGGCGTAGCCGCGGCCGGGGTCGCCGAGCTGGTCGCGGCCGAGGATGGCCATGGTGAGCTCGGCCAGGTAGTCGCCGGTGAGGACGTCCACGCGCCCCTCGGTGAGCATCTCGTGGACGGCGGCGAAGCGGTCCCCGTAGAAACCGGAGGCGTTCGCGACCAACAGCGGGGGCGCCGGGGTAGCGGTCATGGACATGAGGGTGACACCGACCACACCAAAAAACAAGCACGTGTGATTGTTTTTCCCGAACGAGCGAGCGCGGACGAGCGGCCACGGTCGAGCGAATACGGTATGGCCGAAACCGGCCACGGAGCGTGGGTTACTCCCTCTCGGAGAAGGGGGAGGCGCGCGGTAGTTTGGCGCCGTGAACACCTCGCGAGAAGACACCAACCCCGCCGACGACGCCGCGTCCCACGAGGGGACGAAGGAGGCAGCGGAGGCGACGGAGACGGCGCCAGCAGCGGAGACCTCGGCGGAGAACGCCCCGGAGGTCGGGACCGCTGGGAGCGCCGCTGCCGCCGGTGCTGCCACTGCCACCGGGGCCTCCGAGTCCGCCGGTACCGCTGGTGCCGCCGGAACGCGCGGGGAGGTCGGGACCCCGGGGACGCGCCAGGAGACCGACGCCAGCGGCGCCTTCATCGCGGCCGCGCCGGTCCACTCCCCCAGCGGCCTGTTCGCCGCCGAGACCTTCAGCGTCATCGCCCTGATGCTGTTCGCCCTCACCGCGCTGAACACCCGGCTCTTCGAGCTCTTCGGCTTCTTCTTCGTGGGCCGGGTCCCCACCGACACCAGCGCCGGGGAGGCGAGCGCGCTCGCGGCCGAGGTGATGGTCGCGGGCGGGCTGAGCGCGCTGACCGTGCTCGCCGGGGCCATGGCGCTGCTGCGCGGCGGCGCGGGCACGCGGGCGTGGAGCCGCTGGGGCGCCGCCGCGGCCGTGATCGTGGGCACGCTGCTGGTCGTGATCTCGGTGCTGACCTTCATCACCCTGCCGTCCGGGGCCTGAACGGGGGTTTTGTAGAAACTCCCTTGGTACTTCGGCGGGTACGTTGACCGCGTGAGTACATCAGCGGAAGGCAACGACCCGACCGATCCCACCCGTGGGCCCGCACGGGACCCCGGCCGTGCGCCGGAGCCCGGCGCCGACCCGGTCACCGGGACCGGGGTGCCCGCGGAGGAGCCCGCCATGGTGGAGGAGCCCCTGCTGGAGCCGGACTCCGGGGTGGCCGCCCCGGAGCGCACCGACCGGCCCAGCGGTCCTCTGGGCGCGGAGACCTTCGCCCTGACCGCGCTGTTCCTGCTCGCTCTGACGGTGCTTTCGAGCCAGCTGGTCCAGCTCTTCACCACCGTGGTGCTCATCGGCGACCAGCCGGTGCCCGTGGACCAGGTGTCGCAGTTCTCCGTCCAACTGCTCATCGGCGGCGGCCTGGCCGCGCTGACGGCGATCCTGGCGGGGCTCTCGCTGGCCCTGGCCGGTTTCAGGACCCGTCCCTGGGCGCGGTGGACGGCCACCGCCGTGCTGATCGTGAGCCTGCTGCTGGTGCTGCTGGCGGTCGTGGCCTACGTCATGATGCCCGCGGGCAGCGCGCCCCAGCCCATGCCGATGCCGAACTGATCCCCGCGGGGCCGAGGAGCCCCGTGCAGCCGTGGGGCGGCGACCGGCAGTCCGGTCGCCGCCCCACCGTCGTCCAGCCCGGGAGGACTGTCGTTCATCTCTGGAGGGCTTCGGCCCCATCGAGGTTCCAGTGGTGTGCGCCGTCCGGCCGGTCGAGCCACAGCAGGTGCTCTCCGCTGGCCGTCACGGTGAGGCCGTAGCGGCCGATCCCCGGGCGGCCAGCGCCGTCCCAGTCGCGGAGCAGCCCGCCGAAGGCCTCCCACACGCGGGCGCCGCCGTGCTCGGAGACCACCGCCCTTCCCCGCCGGTCGACCTCGGCCCGCACCCACGCACCCGAGGCGCCGTCGAGCACGCAGTGGACCTCGCCGCCGTCCCGGTGCTGGACCACACGGAGCCCCGACGGCAACAGCAGGGACAGCAGGAACTCGGACACGGCGTGGTCGTCCAGGCCGGGCACTCCCTCCGTCCGGTGCACCCGGTCGGGTTCCCCCGCCGTGGCGGACAGCACCCGCGCCACCGTCGGCTGGCCCGGCGCCGACGGGGTCCGCAGCCGCATGAACCCGGCGGCGTCGGGCAGGAAGCGTCCGCTCGCGGAGCCGTCTCCGCTCTTGCGGAGGCGCACCAGCCCCAGGCCCACGTTGGCCAGGATCACGCCGTCGCGGTCGAGCTGGTCCAGCCACGCGGCCGGGACGCGGCCCAGCCCGCAGGTGGCGAGGACGCGGTCGTAGGGGGCGCTCGGCGCGTATCCCCGGGCGCCGTCCGACGCGGTGACGGTGGGTCCGTAACCGGCGGCGGCCAGGGCCACGCGTGCCTGTTCGACCAGCGCCTCGTCCCGGTCGACCGACGTCACCAGGGCCGATCCGAGCCGCTCGCTCAGGAGGGCGGCGTTGTACCCCGTTCCCGTGCCCACCTCCAGAACCCTCATACCGTCCTCCACCTCCAGACTCTCCAGCATCAGAGCCATCAGCGAGGGTTCGGTGGAGGAGCTGACGGCCAGGCCCTCGGGTGAGAAGCGGGTGATGAGGGTGGCGTCGCTGTAGACCGCCTCCAGCCAGCCGGGGGTCCGGTCGGTGTAGGACACGGTGCCGTTCGGGGTGCGCACGTGGAAGGCCGGGACGAACAGATGGCGCGGCACGGTGGCGAAGGCGTGCCGCCAACGGGGGGAGCGGACGCTGCCGTTGGCCTCCAGTTGTCGGGCCAGCCGGTCCGCGTGACCGACCCGGGCCGGTTCCCGTCCGGGCGTGTGTGAGCGTGTCATGCACTGCTTTCCTTGAGGTGGTGGGCGATCGCGGCGGCGATGGGCTGCCCGGTGGCGAGCTGCAACCATCCCCACTGCCCGTTCGGGTTGAGTTCGAGGAACACCCACCGGCCGTCGGGGGTGACGACGAAGTCGAGTGCCGCGTAGGTGAGACGGAGGCCGGACACCAGCCGGTGGACCGCTCGGGTAACGTGCTCCGGTGCTTGGACCGCCCGGTAGGAGAGGTTGCGGTAGTCCGAGCGCCAGTCGGTGCGCGCTCTCAGACCGTGGGCGTCGATACGCGTGGCGAAGAGGCGCTGTCCGACCACGGTGAGCCGTACCTCGTACGCCTTGTCGGCCCACCCCTGGAAGAGGTGTGCCGTTCGTGCCACACCAGCGGTGATCTCGGTGGGAGTGACCAGCGTGGTGAACAGGGCGGTTGCTCGGTCCGGTGCGCCAGCGGCGTCGGGTGCTCCCGTCATCGCCTTGTAGACGGTTCCTCCCCGCGTCCCGGCGAAGAGCCGGGCGGTTTCGGCGCAATTGGTGACCAGGCTCTCCGGAACGGTCAGGCCCACGCGTGCGGCCACGACGAGTTGGTGTGGCTTGTGCGCGGCGGCCCTGTCGAGGTCGGGATGGTTCACCCAGGGGCGGTCGAGAGCGGTGAGGACCCCGCCGAAACCGGCCGCGGCCTCACGCGCGGCCCAGTGTGCCTCATCCCGGTGCAGCCGGGGGTGCGTGCGGTGCGGGCTGGGACGCCGGTGGTACACCGAGGTGATCTCGGACAGTTCGGCCTCGCGCTCCCCCACACGCAGGGTGCCCGTGACCGCTCCGGTCGCCGAGATGCGCGCCGCCAGACCGACGGACTCGGGAAAATCTCCGGGGTCGCAGCGCAGGACCGGTGTGCCGCGCTGCTGGAGTTCTCGGATGACCAGGTCGGCGGTGGGGTCCAGCCGTTGCGTCAGGACCAGGACGGTCACGGGCTTCCTCCGGTCTCTAGGAGTCCGTGACCTGGTCGCTCCAGGCCTGCATGTCCTCGGTCGTGGTGACCGTGCACTGCACGGCGGTTCCCAGGAGGGGCTGGTCGATGAGCGGACGGCCGTCGCGCACCGACATCTGGGAGACGGGGTCGTAGCCGATCCCGGAGACGTCGTAGGCGGATTCCGGGTCGGGGGTGGTGCAGCGGGTCAGCCCGAACGGGCGGTACGCCCCGTTATCGGTCGCGACGACATCCGGGGATGACGTGAGAGCCATTTCTCCTGAACTCCTTTTCCCTGCTGGACAAGACATGAAGCAAGGTGGAAATAGTCCGATTCGCGAGTTTTGCGGTTCGCGAACCGGACAGGAAGATCATACGAACGCGCAGCACCGGGGAGCATCAGCATTCCCGAACCCGAATAATCTCGGCTTACAGCGGAGACAACGGCCACCAGAGGACGCCCCGAACTATTCCGCTTCGGGAATACATTGCGGAAGCACTGGCCCTCCACATACAGAGACCGGTAACTTGAAAGTCCCTTCGGAACGCGCCTGGGAGCGTAGATGACCCTCAAGCCCGGCCTG
Source organism: Nocardiopsis synnemataformans DSM 44143 (assembly GCA_000340945.1). Classification (GTDB taxonomy): domain Bacteria; phylum Actinomycetota; class Actinomycetes; order Streptosporangiales; family Streptosporangiaceae; genus Nocardiopsis; species Nocardiopsis synnemataformans. The sequence goes on from ANAW01000110.1 coordinate 16,660, forward strand.
ACCCGCCTCACCGGTGGCGGTGGTCCCGTCTGCGATGACGACGACTGCCCCAACATCTACCTGTCGGAGAAAGGCAGCATCGTGGTACAGGGCGACACTTACAACGGTTTCACTGCTCCACGAGGCGAGTCACTCGTGGAGATCCCACACGAAGTCCTCCGGGAGGCATTCCGTGCTCTTGGATGGTGACGCTTGGAGAGAATTCTTCGACGGCTTCGACTCAGAGGCATGGCGCCTGGAAGTACAGCCCACCTACACCATGCCCGGGGAGGCCGACAGCTTCTCCCGTTTCCTGCGCGGTGAACCCAAACCGGAAGGCCACAACGCCAGGTGGCACGAGAGGGTTGAGGGGTATCGCGCTGCGAAGAAGTACGTCGGGCGGGTCCGTATCGTCCGGCAGCCGCTGACGGACTACCAGCGCTACCAGTTCGCCTGGGGCATCCCGGGCAATATCGCGGCTGGGGAGGGAAT
>ANAW01000111.1:0-30125 GCA_000340945.1 Nocardiopsis synnemataformans DSM 44143
AGTTCGCCTGGGGCATCCCGGGCAATATCGCGGCTGGTGAGGACATCCGTGTCCTCGACCTGACCGACAGAGACCTGGGGCTTCCCGACTTCGACTTCTGGATGTTCGACGAGGCAAGGATCGTTCGCCTGAACTACCGACCCGATGGCACACAGATCAACCGCGAACTCGTTGACGACGACCCCGCTGCCTATCGGGAGTGGAAGCGAATCGCCATCGAGGCGAGCGTGCCGTTCGCGACGTACGTAGAGTCGCAGGGTGGCGCTAGAACCTGACGAACTCACGGCGGCCCGGAGGAACCTCGGCGAGGAGCTTCGGGAACTGCGCCGGGCGGCCGGTCTCTCCGGTGAGCGGCTGGCCCGGCGCTGCGCCATGTCACAGAGCAAGATCAGCAAGATCGAGAACGGTCGACTCACCCCCACTCTGATCGACCTGGACCGTATTCTCACCGCCCTCGATGTCACCGGGGAACAGTCCGAGAGGGTACTCGCGCAGGCAAGACTGGCCAGTACCGAATGGCAGGACAAGCGAACGCTGTGGCGGAAGGGACTGGAGAAGCGACAGGACGAACTCAGGGGGTTGGAGACCTCCGCCTCCGAGGCCCGCTACTTCCTCCCGACGATGGTCACCGGGCTGCTGGCGACCCCCGCCTACATCCGGGCGAGCCTGACCCACGCCCCCGGCGACGTGTCGTCCACGGTGGCCAGGAAGATCGCCCGGCAGGAGATCCTGCGCGACCCGTCGCGCTCGTTCACCTTCCTGCTCACTGAGCAGGCGGTCCGGTGGGCGGTCCTGCCACCCGACGGGATGGCCGAACAGCTGGCGCACCTGGTCGAGGTGTCACGGCTGGGGAGTGTGCGGCTGGGGGTGCTCCCCTTCGGAACCGTGCTTCCGCGAGGCCCGATGAACACCTTCACCGTGTACGACGACCGGCTCGCGACCGTCGAGATCTTCACCGGCCGCCTGGCCTTCCGGGACTTCCAGGACGTGGCGGCCTACCGGGAGCTGTTCACCATGTACGAGGAGCACGCGCTGTTCGGTGAGCCCGCACGGGACCGGATACGCGCTTGGGCCGAGGAGGGACCCGCATGAACGAGGACGAGTTCGACGCGCTCTTCGAGGATTTCGGGTCCGAGTGCCTTCACTTGGAGACGCGGGACTCCTACGGCACCCAGCCGGAGATCGCGCCCTTCGCCAAGTGGGCTGTTGGTGAGCCCGATGACCTCGAATGGCTCCAGGACTGGTGCGGCACACTGCGCCGTGGGACCGCACGGGGCAAGGTGTTCCGCAGGGCCTGTGTGGTGTCCGAACCCCTGAGCGACTACCAGCGCTGGGCGCACAGCGTGACGTCCCCGCTGGTGGAGGCGGGTGAGGACATCCGATGGGTCCCGCGTCGGTTGGTCTCCTCGATCGCCTTTCCTGGCAATGATTTCTACCTGATCGATGGCCATAAGGTCGTGTTCCTGCACTACTCGGGGAACGGGGCGACACAGGACATCGTGGTGTCCACCAAACGGTCGGACGTCGAGCTGTGCCGTTCGGCCTTCGAAGCGGTCTGGGAACTGGCCGTCACTCACGGGGACTACAGGCCGAGCTGAGACCTTGGGTGCCGAACCGGACGCACTGGGCGGCGACCGGCAGTCCGGTCGCCGCCCCCTGGCATGAGCGCCAACCGCCGAAGTTCGGGAAGTCGTACAGTTGCACTTTCCCGCTTTCCGTCAGAGCATGGAATGTCGCCTTCATGCAGAGGAGCCGTTCCATGAGCACCGGAGAGCGCCGACGTCGCGCCACCCTGCGACGGAAGAACCAGGTCACACTGCCGTCGGAGATCACCAGGGCTCTGCACGTCCAGGAGGGCGACGAGATCGAGTTCTCCGTGACCCCGGAAGGCGAGGTCGTCCTGCGCGGGCTGACCGTCATTCCCTCGGACCAGCGTTGGTTCTGGACAGAGGAGTGGCAGCGGGGAGAGCGGGAGGCCAATGAGCAGATCCGTGCGGGTGAGGGCGAAACCTTCATGAACCCGGAGGACATGTTCGCCGACATCGAGGGCGAGCGTTGAGCGTGCCGACCTTCCAGCGGCTCCCCCGCTTCCTGCGTGATCTGAAACGCCTCAATCCGGCTGAACGGCACAGGTTCCAGAAGGTGGTCCTGGACGCTTTCGTTCCCGATGTCGACGCCCAGGAGTTCCGTCCGAGTCTGCGCGTCAAGCGCGTCCAGGAATGCACCGCTCCCGGCGGCGCGACCATATACGAGATGACCTGGGCCCCCGATGGTCGCGCCACCTGGCAGTACGGGGACGAGGTCAAACCGGGAGTGGTCCATGTCGTCTGGCGGAGGGTCGGCGGACACGAGATCTTCGACCCCGGCCCCTCCTGAACCCGACGGCTGAGCCGTCGGCGGCGCCGGGTTCCGGCCGCTATCCGCCGTTCTCAGCGCCGTCGCAGTTCGCCGCGTCCTCGGAGGCCGCGACGAGTTCGGCGTCGTCCTCGGCGAAGTACGACGGCATGTCCGACGAGATGGGCAGCTCCATCACCGTCAGGCCGCCGAGTACGTACAGGCCGCCGAGGTCCTCGGCGGCGTAGGTCGGCGCGTTCTCGGCGTACCCGGCCAGTTCCGTCCGCCGCTCCTCCATGTCCGTCCGGTACCGCTCCACCGCTTCGTCCCCGGCGGACACCGGAGCGGGAACCAGCGCGGCAGCCGCCTCGTCCAGGTCGGCCAGCGCCCGGTCCGCCTCGGCGAGCGCGTCCAGCAGCGGTTGGCGGTCCTCCTCGACGGTCGGGTTCGAGTGGACCGTGGCGGCGAAGGAGTAGGAGAGCAGGTCCGGCATGACCTCCGGGACAGCGCAGAACTCGTCCACCCAGGCGACGAGCCCGGCGTCCGGCCCCGCCTCGGACGGGGAGGCGGACGGGCCGCCGCCCCCATCGGCCTCCTCCGTTCCGTCACCGGCGCAGGCGGACGACACGCACACGGCGAGCAGCAACGGCAGCCACCGACGAAACATCGAACCTCCAGGGCACAGCCACGTCTGTCCTGTTGACCCGTCGATCCTGCCAGAACACCGCTGGAACAGCCCCGTTTTCGGATAAAAGACGTAATCCGACACCGGCCGGCGCACCGACAGCCGCAGCGGGAACAGCGGTGAACAGTCCCCCGCTCCGGCAACGCCCCGTGGGGCGGCCACCGGCTCCCCGGCGACCGCCCCACGGCCGTGGAACGACAGACTCCGAGGTCAGGCGATCCGGTCGATCACCAGCGGCCGGGCCTCGTACCCCGCCCCGCCCCCGGGGTCGATGTCGAAGGCGCCCTCCAGCGCCTCGGCCGCGCGCTCGAACCGCTCCGCCTCATCGGCGTGCAGGGTGAACAGCGGCTCCCCCGCCGCGACGCCCTCCCCCGGCTTGGCGTGCAGGGTCACCCCCGCCCCGAACGACACCGCGTCCTCCTTGCGCGCCCGGCCCGCGCCCAGCCGCCACGCGGCCAGCCCCACCTGGTAGGCGTCCAGCCGGGTCACCGTCCCCGAGGCCGGAGCGAGCACCACCCGGCGCTCGGCGGCCACCGGCAGCGGCGCGTCCGGGTCCCCGCCCTGCGCCCGGACCAACCGCTTCCACGACTCCAGCGCACTGCCGTCCCGCAGCGCCTCGGCCGGGTCCTTGACCCCGCCCTCACCGGGGACGAGCCCGGCCGCGGCCAGCATCTCCCGGGCCAGGGCCACGGTCAGCTCCACCACGTCCGCGGGCCCGCCGCCCGACAGCACCTCCACGGACTCGGCCACCTCCAGGGCGTTGCCGACCTGCCTGCCCAGCGGAACCGCCATGTCGGTGAGCAGCGCGACCGTGCGCACCCCGTGGTCGTTGCCGATGTCGACCATCGTGCGGGCCAGCTCGCACGCGGAGTCCACGTCCTTCATGAACGCCCCCGACCCCACCTTGACGTCCAGGACCAGCGCGCCGGTGCCCTCGGCGAGCTTCTTGCTCATGATGGAGGCGGCGATCAGCGGGATCGACTCGACCGTGCCGGTCACGTCGCGCAGCGCGTAGAGCTTGCGGTCGGCCGGAGCCAGTCCGGCCCCGGCCGCGCAGATCACGCCGCCGGTCTCGTCCAGCACCCGCCGCATCTCGTCGGTGGACAGCGACGCCCGCCAGCCGGGGATCGACTCCAGCTTGTCCAGGGTTCCGCCGGTGTGCCCGAGCCCTCGCCCGGACAGCTGCGGCACGGCCGCACCGCAGGCCGCGACGGTGGGGGTGAGCGGCAGGGTGATCTTGTCGCCCACCCCGCCCGTGGAGTGCTTGTCGGTGGTGGGCCGCGCCAGGTCGGAGAAGTCCAGGCGCTCCCCGGAGGCCAGCATCGCCTCGGTCCAGCGGCTCACCTCGGCCCGGTTCATCCCGCGCAGGAAGATCGCCATGGCCAGCGCCGACATCTGCTCCTCGGCCACCTCGCCGCGGGTGTAGGCGTCGATCACCCAGTCGATCTGGCCGGGGGTCAGCTCTCCCCCGTCGCGCTTGGCTCGGATGATCTCGATGACGTCCATGTCATCTCCTCTCGACTGGCGGAAGGAAAAGGGCCTCCCCGGACACCGCCGGGCGGGCGGCGTCCGGGGAGGCGCGGCTAACGAGGGAACCCGGTCACGTGAGGCTGTGCGGGCCGAAGGCCTGCGGCAGCACCCGGTCCATGGTCCAGACTCCCTCGGGGGTGTCCACGAGCAACTGCGGCCCGCCGTGTTCGAACAGGAGCTGGCGGCAGCGCCCGCACGGCATGAGCAGCTCGCCCCGACCGTCCACGCAGCTGAAGGCCGTCAGACGACCCCCGCCGGAGGCGTGCAGGGCGCTGACCAGGCCGCACTCGGCGCACAGGGCCAGCCCGTAGGAGGCGTTCTCCACGTTGCAGCCGCTGACGGTGCGGCCGTCGTCGACCAGCGCCGCCGCGCCCACCGGGTAGCGGGAGTAGGGCGCGTAGGCGCGGCCCATGGCCTCGCGTGCGGCGGCCCGCAGGGCCTCCCAGTCCACGCTCGCCGGGTCCAGGGGTGCGTCGGTCATGACCGGCTCGCCCTCCACTGCTTGCCGACCCCGGCCGGTGGCCGGAGCCGCTGCGAGGCCAGTGAGAGCACCAGCAGGGTCGCGATGTGCGGGCTGTAGGTGGCCAGCTCGCGCGGCAGCGAGTCGGTGGAGAAGTACCACGCGAACAGCAGCACCGACACGAGCGCGCCGAAGGCGGCCAGGCCCTTGCGGTCCCGGCGCACCTGCCACAGGGCCACGCCCAGCAGCGCCACGGCCAGGAGCAGCAGCAGGGCGTGGACCGCCTCGCCGCCACCGCGCACCTGGAGGGCGTCGGTGTAGCCGAACAGGCCCGCGCCCATGGCCAGGCCGCCCGGGCGCCAGTTGCCGAAGATCATCGCGGCCAGGCCGATGTAGCCGCGCCCGCCCGTCTGGCCCTCCTGGTAGATCTGCGAGGCGACGACGGACAGGAACACGCCGCCCATGCCCGCCAGGCCGCCGGAGACGATCACCGCGACGTACTTGAGGCTGTACACCGGCACGCCCAGGGACTCGGCGGCGTCGGGGTTCTCGCCCACCGAGCGCAGCCGCAGGCCGAACGTGGTCCGCCACAGCACCAGGTAGGTCAGCGGGATCATCAGGATCGCCACGACCGTCAGCGCGGGCATGCTCGTGGTCGCGCCGACCACCAGCGAGGCCAGGTCGGCGACCAGGAAGGTCCCGCTGTCGGCGACCGGTCCGAGCACCTGCGCCACGAAGGGCAGGTCCCATACCGGGAACGAGGGCGCCGGTGGCGACTGGGCCGCGCCCGCGCCGGGCACGTCGGAGTAGACCAGGATCGACAGGTAGCGCATCGCGCCGAGCATGAGGATGTTGATCGCCACGCCGGAGACGATGTGGTCCACCGCGAAGGTCACCGTGGCCACGGCGTGCAGGAGTCCGCCCGCCATACCGGCGAGCACGCCCGCCAGCAGCCCGATCCACGGGTTGCCCGTGGACCAGGCGAAGTAGGCGCCGAACCAGGTGCCCAGGATCATCATGCCTTCGAGGCCGATGTTGATGATGCCCGCGCGCTCGGCCCACAGACCGCCCAGCGCGGCCAGCCCGATGGGCACCGCGAAGGTGATGGTGGTGCTGATGGTGCCCGCGTCGGTGAGCATGTCGTGCCCGGTGATGACCCGCAGCCCCGCCAGGGACACCAGCACCGCGCCGAACAGGGTGAGGAAGCGCCAGCGCGCCCATCCCCGGGGCCGGGCGGCGGGCTTGGCCACCGGCTCCATCACGTTGATCTCCTGGCTCACTTGGCCTCCCCTCCGCGCCTGTCATCGGATCCGGGGGCGGTGCCCTCGGCGGTGGACCCGCCCGTGGGGGCCGGGGACGTCTCGTCCGCGGACACCTTCACCGTCTCCTGTGTGCTCGTCCCGGCGGTCGTGCCGAGCTGCCTGCCGATCTGCTGCTGCTGGTAGCGGCGGCCCCAGCGGTGCACGACCTCGTAGACCACGACCACGGTGAGGACGATGGTGGCCTGCGAGATGACCGCGATCTCCTGCGGGATGCCGTCGAAGGGCAGGATGCCCGACGCCTGGTTCAGGAAGGCCCAGAACAGGGCGGCGAAGACGATGCCCACGGGGTGGTTGCGGCCCAGCAGGGCGATGGCGATGCCGATGAAGCCGATGCCGGTCGGGAAGTCCAGGGCGTAGTAGTGCGAGCTGCCCAGCAGCTGGGGCAGGCCCACCAGACCGGCGACCATGCCCGAGAAGAGCATGGACAGGAACACCATCTTCTTGACGTTCACGCCGCTGGCCTCGGCCGCCGTCTGCGACTGGCCGGTGGCCCGCAGCTCGAAGCCGAAGCGCGTGCGGTTGAGCATCACCCAGTAGCCGATGCCGACGGCCACGGCCAGGAACACGAACCCGAAGATCCGCTCGTCCGAGCCGAGGAAGGCCGCCGGGATGCCGGGCACCCAGGAGGACTCGGGCATCGGCGGGGTGCCGATGTTGTTGGTGCTGATCTCCACCGCGAGGCGGTCGGTGCTGAGCAGGTAGGCGGTGACGCCGGTGGCGATGGAGTTGAGCATGATCGTGGAGATCACCTCGGACACGCCGCGGGTCACCTTGAGGTACCCGGCGATGCCCGCCCACACGCCGCCCACGGCCACGGCCGTGACGACGATGACGATCTGGCTGAGCACCGGCGGCAGCACGAGGTAGCCGCCCACGGCGGCCGACAGCAGCGCGGCGAGCCGGTACTGGCCGTCCACGCCGATGTTGAACAGCTTCATCTTGAAGCCGATCGCCACCGCGACGGCGGCCAGGTAGTACGTGGTGCCGTCGTTGATGATGCGCACCAGGCTGTCGGGCCGGGTGCCGTACTCCAGCATCCGCTCGAACGTGGCCAGCGGCGGGATGCCGCTGAAGAACAGCACGGCCGCGGTGACCGCGGTCGCGATGACCCCGGCGGCCAGGACCGCGGCGAAGGACAGCGCCAGCATGGCCGACAGCCGGTGGAACAGCAGGAAGGCCGCGGCGGCGCCGACCAGCGCGCCCAGCGCGGCGGCCACCGGCTCGATCAGGGACATGTCCAGGAACCACGCGGTCAGCAGACCGGCGACCACCGACAGCACGAGGGCGGTGGGCACCACCAGCGTGTTGTGCAGGGCCGTGCCCTCCTCGCGGGCGCCGTCGGCGCCCGCACGGCGCTCGCGCGGCACCATGGGCCCGGACCAGGCCACGAAGGCGAAGGCCGCGACGACGCCGATGATCAGCGCGGCCCACCACAGCAGCGCTGTGTCCAGGGCGACGGTGAGCACCACGCCCAGGGCGGTCGCGACGCCCAGCGCCGCGGGTGCGGGCAGGGTCCTGGCGGGACGGGGGATCCTACTCATGCGCCGCCCTCGCTTCCGTGTCGGTCGGCACCGCTGTCGCCTTCCGTGCTCTGGTCGGCCCGGTGCAGTCCGGCGCCGGTCATGGCCGAGCCCAGCTGTTCGGGTGTGACGGTGGTCGGGTCGGCCTGCGCGACCAGCCGGCCGCGCAGGATGACGTGGAGGGTGTCGGACATGCCGATGAGCTCGTCCAGGTCGGCGGAGACCAGCAGCACGGCCAGGCCCGCGGCCCGGGCGTCGCGCAGCTGCTCCCAGATGGCCGCCTGGGCGCCCACGTCCACGCCCCGGGTGGGGTGGGCGGCGACCAGGAAGCGCGGGGAGCCGCTCATCTCCCGGCCGATGATGAACTTCTGCTGGTTGCCGCCGGACAGGGCGTCGGCGATGACGTCGATGCCCGGGGTGCGCACGTCGTACTCGGCGACGATGCGCTCGGAGTCGGCGCGCGCGCCGGTCCGGTTGATCCAGGGGCCGCGGACGCTGGGTTCCTTGGTCTGGTGGCCGAGGATGCGGTTCTCCCACAGGGGGGACTCCAGCAGCACGCCGTGCCGGTGGCGGTCCTCGGGGATGTAGCCGACGCCCGCCTCGCGGATCCTGAGGGTGGACCAGCCGGTGATGTCCTGCTCCTCCAGGCGGATGCGCCCGGCGGCCAGCGGGCGCATGCCCATGATGGCCTCGATCAGCTCGGACTGGCCGTTGCCCTCGACCCCGGCGATGCCGACGATCTCGCCCCGGCGGATGTCCACGGCCACCCCGTCCACGACGGCGCGGCCGTCGGAGGAGTGCACGGTGACCCCGTCCAGGGACAGCACGACGTGGTCGGTGACGGTGGACTCGCGCAGCTCGGGCACGGGCAGCTCGCCGCCGACCATGAGCGTGGCCAGGTCCTGGGCGGTGGTGGTGCCCGGGTCCGCGGTGGCCACGGTGGTGCCGCGGCGGATCACGGTGATCTCGTCGGCGACGGAGAGCACCTCGTCCAGCTTGTGGGAGATGAAGATGACGGTGAGGCCCTCGCGCTTGAGCTCGCGCAGGTTGTCGAACAGCTCGTCGACCTCCTGCGGGACCAGGACGGCGGTGGGCTCGTCGAGGATGATGGTCCGCGCGCCGCGGTAGAGGACCTTGAGGATCTCCACGCGCTGGCGGTCGCCCACGCCCAGTTCCTCCATGAGGCGGTCGGGGTCGACCCCGAGGCCGTACTGGGCGGACAGCTCCCGGATGCGCGCGCGGGCGCGGTTGCCGATGCCGTGGCGGCGCTCGGCGCCCAGGACCACGTTCTCCAGGACGGTGAGGTTGTCGGCGAGCATGAAGTGCTGGTGCACCATGCCGATGCCGTTGCGGATGGCGTCGGAGGGCGAGCCGAAGCGCACCTCGCGGCCCTGGACGCGGATCTGCCCCTCGTCCGGCCTGTGCATGCCGTACAGGGTCTTCATCAGCGTGGACTTGCCCGCACCGTTCTCGCCGACGATGGCGTGCACGGTACCGGGAGCCACGGTGATGTCGATGTCGTGGTTGGCCACGACGCCGGGAAAACGCTTGGTGATCCCGCGCAGCTCAACGGCGGGGGGCGCCAGGGCCCCCTCGCCCGATGGCGTGCTGCTCATCAGTCTCCTCGTGGAATGTGCGGTGTGGCGCCGCAGAACCGACCGGGTCGCGGCCGCTGCCGGTCGCCCCGCCGCCGAACGGCAACCGGGGCGGCACCGGCCGGGTGGTGCCCGGTCCGGTGCCGCCCGTGGATGCTGGCCGCCGCGGGCGACCCCGCGGCGACGGTCGCGCGTGGCACACCGTGGCGCGCCGTGGCGCGGTTTACGGCTCGGTCGGGACCTCGATCTCGCCGTCGATGATCTGCTGCTTGATCTCGTCCAGCTGCTCCTGGATCGGGCTGATCGCCTCCTCGTTGGAGGTGGTGTAGTCCACGCCGCCGTCGGCGAGCTCGAAGCGCTGGATGCCGCCCTCGACCTCTCCCTCGGTGGCGGCGGAGATCAGCTCGAACACGGCCACGTCCACCTGCTTGATGGCGGAGGTGAGCACGTGCGGCTTCTGGTCCTCGGCGGCGTTCTCGTACTGGTCGCTGTCGACGCCGATGAAGGTGAAGTCGTTGGCCACGGCCGACTCCAGGACGCCGTTGCCCGACGCGCCGGCGGCGTGGTAGATGACGTCCGCGCCGCGGTCGTACTGGGCCTGGGCGGTCTCACGGCCCTTGGCGGGGTCGCTGAAGCCGCTGAAGTCCGGCGGCTGGCTCAGGTAGTCGACCTCGACGGTGATGTCCTCGTTGACGTGCTCCACGCCCGCGGCGTAACCGGCCTCGAACTTGTGGATCAGCGGGGTCTCGACGCCGCCGATGAAGCCGACGTGGTCCTCCTCGGTGGTCAGCGCCGCGGCGGCGCCGGCCAGGAAGGAGGCCTGCTCCTCGGCGAAGACCAGGCTGGTGACGTTGTCGATGTCGGCGATCTCGGAGTCCACGATGGCGAAGTGGACGTCCGGGTACTCCGGGGCGACCGCGCGCACGGCGCCGTCGTAGGCGAACCCGACGGCGATGACGACGTCGTAGCCCTCCTCGGCCATGGTGGCCAGGCGGTCCTCCTTGGCGGACTCGGCCTCGCCGTCGCTGGGCTCGAAGTCATTGGTCTCGACGCCGAGCTCCTCGGCCGCCCGCTCCAGTCCCCGGTAGGCCGAGTCGTTGAAGGAGCGGTCACCGCGACCGCCGACGTCGTAGGCCAGGCCGACCTGCAGCTCGGAGGCGGACTCCTCGCCGCCGCCCTCGCCGCCACCGCCCTCTTCGGCCGCGCTGTCACACGCGGTGAGGGCGAGCACACCGGCCGCCGCGACCGCGGCGAACCTGACTGCGTTGCTGCGCTTCACTTCTCACTCCTCTTACGCCCTCTCAGCGGCCAGCATTCGCTCGCGACCGACCTGAGTTCTGAAGCCGGACGATATCCGGTGGCCGAAAGTACATCTAACCAACGAGCGGAGTTGTTATGAAGGCGAGAGCGTAGCGACACGGGGCCTTACCCGAAAGTCGACAAGCGTGCGCCCGAAGCGGTCGGCGGTGTTTCGGGATTGTGTTGCGCGGGGGCCGTTCCCCGCCCCGACACGGCATTACCACGCTTGGCTCCACCGCCCTCACCGGTTGTCACACCGGCACGTCGGGGCCAGCCGGTCTAGACCGGACCAACCACGCCCGCGGACAGCGGTGCGCGGGAGGCGACGCAGCGCCGGGCGCGGCGGGACGGTCGGGGCGTCCGGGGCGTCCGGGCGGCCTCAGCCGGCCAGGAATTCCAGCACGGCCTGCCGGAAGCGCCTCGACGAGACGGCGTTGGCGTGGTCGCGGCCGGGGACCTCCACGTGGGTACCGCCGCAGCGCTCGGCCAGGGTCGCGGCGCCCTCGGCGAGCGCGTCCCGGGCGCCCGAGACCAGCAGCACCGGAAGCCCGGTGAGCGGGGGGTCGGCGTCGAAGGGGCGCGAGGCCTGACCGCGCGCGCAGGCGGCCAGCGCGGCGGGGTCGTTGACGGGCAGGGCGGCCACCGTCCGGTAGACGAGGTCGAAGGGCGTGCCCCCCGAACCGGGGTCGGACAGGTCCGTTCCGGCGAAGGCGTCTTTCGGCCCGAAACCGCCGAGAACCACCCGTCTGACGCGTTCGGGGGCGGTCAGCGCCAGTTCCCAGGCCAGGCGCGAACCCATGGAGTAACCGACCACGTCGACCTTGTCCACCGCCAACTCGTCGAGCATGGAGACGAGGTCGGCGACGAAGTGTTCGGGCAGGTAGAAAGCGCTGTCGGTCGGTTTGTCACTGTTTCCGTGACCGCGCAGGTCCGGCCCGATCACCCGCAGCCCGGCCGACTCCAGGGCCTGCGTCCACCCGGCGGCCCGCCAATTCATGCCGAAGTCGGTGCCGAAACCGTGCAGGAGAAGTACGGGCACCCCGTCCCCGGAACCCCGCGGACGCAAATCCGTATAACGCATTGTCACGCCGTCGGTGAGATTCGCGGACATGAAACCACCCACCATGTTTTCGAAAAGGAAAGGAAAAGACGCGGGGGCCCGGTCGGAGATTTCTCCGGATAGGGCGCGCCGGAGGGCGCCGCCGTTCGTGTCTTCCTCCGAACGGACCCCCGCGGTCGGCCGCCGTCAGTCCGCGGGTGGCCTGAGCCGCACCCGGCGGGCGGGCCGGGCCTGCTCCTCGGGGACGCGGCCCACGATGCCCGCCCGCGGCGCGTCGCCGGAGGCCTGGACCGCGAAGGTCACCAGGGGCGCGCCGACCGGGACCACCTGCTCCTCCTCGGCGTGCAGCTCGACGATCCGGCCCGCCTGGGGCGAGGGGATGACCACCGCGGACTTGGTGGTCTCCACCTCCACCAGGGGGGCGTTGCGCTCGATCTCCTCGCCCACGGCGACCTGCCACTCCAGGACGGTCGCCTCGACCAGTCCCTCGCCCAGGTCGGGGAGGGAGAAGGTGATGTTGTCTTCTGCCATGGTCGCTCTAGTACTCCAGGGTCCGTTGCACCGCGAGCAGGACGCGGTCGATGGTCGGCAGGTACTGCGGCTCCAGGGGGCCCGCGGGGTAGGGCACGTCGAACCCGGTGACGCGCTGGACGGGGGCGGACAGGTCGCGGAAGCAGTGCTCGGTGACCAGGGCGGCCACCTCCGCGCCGAGCCCGGCGGTCAGCGGCGCCTCGTGCACGACCACGGCCCGCTTGGTGCGCGCGACCGAGGCGGCCATCCCGGCGGCGTCCAGGGGCTTGAGCCAGCGCAGGTCCAGCACCTCCAGGTCCACGCCGTCCTCGGCGGCCAGTTCGGCCACCTGCACGCAGCGGTGCACCATGGCGCCCCAGGCGATGAGGGTGGCGTGCCTGCCGGGACGCACGACGCGGCTGGTGCCGATGGGCTCGCTGGGCTCGCGCAGCCGCACGGGCCTGCGGTCCCAGTAGCGGGCCTTGGGCTCCATGTAGACCACGGGGTCGTCGGAGCGCACCGACTGGAGCAGCAGGCTGTAGGCGTCGGCGGGGTCCGAGGGCGCGGCGACCTTGAGGCCGGGGGTGTGCGCGAAGAGCGCCTCCAGGCTCTCGCCGTGGTGCTCGGGCGCCTGGATGCCGCCGAAGGAGGGCAGGCGCAGGGTGATCGGCATGGGGGCCGCGCCGCGGGTGCGGTAGTTCATGCGCGCCACCTGGTTGACGATCTGGTCGATCGCGGGGTAGGCGAAACCGTCGAACTGGAGCTCGGGGACGGGCCGCCAGCCGTTCATGGCCAGGCCGACCGCCATGCCCATGATGGCGGACTCGGCCAGCGGGGTGTCGAAGACACGCGTGTCCCCGAACTCCTTCTGGAGTCCGTCGGTGACGCGGAAGACCCCGCCCAGGGCGCCCACGTCCTCGCCGAAGACCAGCACGTCGGGGTCCTCGGCGAGCAGGTCGCGCAGGGCGCGGTTGATGGCCTGCTGCATGGACAGCTCGACCGCGGGGGCCTCGGCGGCGGTGTCGGCGCGTTCGATCAGCTCGGTCAAAGCTCGACCTCTTCCTGCCAGGTGCGGCGCTGCCGGGTCAGCTCCTCGGTGGTCTCCCGGAAGACGTGGGTGAACAGCTCCGCTCCGTCGGGCTCGGGCGCGGCGGCCACGCCGTCGCGGATGCGCTCGGCCTCCCGGCGGGCCTCGGCGTCGACCCGGGCGAGCTCGTCCTCGTCGGCGTGCCCTGCGGCGAGCAGGGCCTCGCGCAGCAGGGTGACGGGGTCGCGCTCGCGCCAGCGCTGGGCCTCGGCGTCGTCGCGGTAGCGGCCGGGGTCGTCGGAGGTGGAGTGCGGCTCCACGCGGTAGGTGAGCGCCTCGATGAGGGTGGGGCCCTCGCCGCGGCGGGCGCGGGCGACGGCCTCGGCGGTGGCCTCGTGGACCGCGCCCGCGTCGTTGCCGTCCACCAGCACTCCGGGCATGCCGTAGCCCTCGGCGCGCGCGCTGACCGAGCCGCCCGCGACCTGGCGGTGGTTGGGCACCGACAGCGCCCACTGGTTGTTCTGGCAGAAGAAGACGACGGGGGCGCCGAAGACCCCGGCGAAGTTCATGGCCTCGTGGACGTCGCCCTCGGAGCTGGCGCCGTCGCCGAAGTAGGCCAGGGCCACGCCGTCGTCGCCGCGCAGCCGCTCGCCCACGGCCCAGCCGACCGCGTGCGGGACGGGGCCGCCGACCACGGCGTTGACGGCGCCGAACCGCGAGGCCATGACGTCGTAGAGGCCGCCGTGCCACAGGGCGCGGTGGGTGGCCATGTAGCCGACCATCTCCACCCCGTAGGCCAGGGCGGAGGCCATCTCCCGGTAGGTGGGGAAGACGAAGTCGCGGGCGGGGTCCAGGGCCGAGGCGCTGGCGACCTGGGCGGCCTCCTGCCCGCGCACGGACACGTAGGCGGGGAAGACGCCCTGGCGCTGGAGGGCGATGGCCTCGGTGTCCAGGTCGCGCGCGGTCCTCATGTGGCGGTAGAGCGCGCGGGTGAGGTCGGACGGCAGGTGGCCCACGGCGATGGCGCCCCGGCCCGCTGGCTCTTGGTGTGGAGAGACTGGGCGCACGGCGCCTCCGTTGGGGGTGGTGGCCCCGCGCCTTCCGCTGAGCGGACTCTGGGGCGATGGCGGGCGACGGGCGGGCATGTCGAGCGGCTCCCAACGTGACCCCGTCCCGCGCGGTGGCGCGGGCCGGGCTCCGGGTGGTGTCTGTCCTGTACGCAGATTCTCCGGAAGACTCGACACTTTCGCTAGATATCCACGGATACTTGATACATATGGGAACGAAACACGCCACATCATCCCTTAATGTCCAGCATCAACCCCGTTCCACTCGAGAAAACGACACACGGGCCTATACACCTCACGAACGCCGCCGGCCCCCCGGGGAGCGCGAGCTGCGACCGGGAGCGCACGCCGGGTTGTCGGGAGGAGGGCCCAGGGTCACGGAACAGCCGCGATCGGCCGCGGCGGATGCGCGTCCCGGCGCCGAGCGCATACGTTCGAGGCACCGGTCATCCGGTCCACGAAACCCCCCGTTTTCCCGACACTTGGATCCCATGGAACCCCGCGGCAAGAAGTTCTGTCGCGTTCCGGGCCGCGCGGTGTAGGCGCCGCCGGTCCGGGAAAGCCCATCCACCGACAGCGTCGACACACGAGTACAGTCGGACTCCCGACGCGCTCCCCCCGCCCGTCGGACCCCGCGCCAGGGTCCCCGCTCCCGTCCTCCTCCGGCGCCGCCCCGCGGCGGTCGGAGGGGGTGCCCGAACGCCGCGTATCTCGCCGACTGAGATTCCGATAGACGGAAACAACGTTTACCTGGTAACTCGTTAGCCCCGGTCAATGACGACAGCGAGGGGCTTCGTCCTGAAACAAGAGCACACGAGGAGCACGCACATGGCCATGGGCGACCAGAGGAGGAACGGCCGGCGGCCGGACACGACCGACCAGACGATCCTGAGCGCGCTCGCCAAGGACGCGCGGACCGGGATCACCGAGATCGCCGCACTGGCCAACGTGTCCCGCGCGACGGCCTACAACCGCATCAAGCGGCTCACCGACGAGGGCGTCATCCGCGGCTACTCCGTGGTGACCGACCACTCCAAGATGGGGCTCGGCGTCACCGCGCTCGTCCTCATCTCGGGCAGCCAGCCGGACTGGCGGGCCAACCGGGAGATCCTGTCCTCCTACCCGGAGATCGAGTACTGCTGGTACGTCGTGGGCTCGGCGGACATCGTCCTCCTCGTCCGCGTCGCCAACACCAACCAGCTCCGCGACCTGATCCTCACCCGCCTGCAGTCGCTTCCCGGTGTGACGTCCACCCAGACGCTCACCGTCATCGACGAGGTCGTACACCGGCCGGTCGTGGAACCCTCCGACAGCGACTGAGGAACCCTCAACCCCCGACAGCCACGGTGACCGAGGCCATCAGCTCGGCGAGCAGGTCCGAGCCCAGTGCGCGGGTGGCCGCCACGTCACCGTCCGCATCCAGCACCACCTCGACGTAGGCCTTCAGCTTGGGCTCGGTCCCCGAGGGCCTGAGCGTCACACGTCCCCTGCCCTCCAACCGGAAGCGCAGGGCGTCCGTCGGCGGCAGACCCGCGTGTCCGGCGGCGAAGTCGTCCACCCCCACCACACGCAGGGGTCCGAACGCGGCGGGCGGTTCGGCGCGCAACCGCCGCATCGCCGCGGAGATGACCGACAGGTCCTCCACCCGCACCGAGAGCTGGTCGCTCAGGTGCAGGCCGTACCGGCGCGCCTGGTCGTCGAGCAGGTCGAGCAGGGTCACCCCGTCCCGCCTGGCGCGGGCGGCGAGCGCCGCGGCCACCAGGGCCGCGCTGATCCCGTCCTTGTCCGCGACCGGACGGCCGCCGTCGGCGCCCACGCAGTAGCCCAGCGCCTCCTCGAACGCGAAGACCCGCCGCTGCCCGGAGCCTCCCGCGCGCGCCAGCCACTTGAAGCCGGTGAGGGTCTCCTCGTAGTGCACGCCCCGGTCGCGGGCGATCTTGCCGAGCAGGCTGGAGGAGACGATCGAGGCGGCCACCACCCGGTCGGACCCGGTGGTGTGGTCGAGCACGTACTCGGCCAGCAGTCCGCCCACCTCGTTGCCGGTGAGCAGGCCGTGCCCGGGGACCGCGAGCGCGAGCCGGTCGGCGTCGGGGTCGTTGGCGATGACCAGGTCGGAGCGGTCGGCGGCGCCGGTGGCCAGCGCCATGTCCATGGCGCCGGGCTCCTCCGGGTTGGGGAAGTCCACGGTCGGGAAGTCGGGGTCGGGGTCGAACTGGGCGGCGACCACGGACGGGCGGGGGAACCCGGCCCGCTCCATCGCCGCCAGCAGCACCCGGCCGCCCACACCGTGCATGGCGGTGTAGGTGGTGGCCAGGTCGCGGTCCTTGCCCGGGACCAGCGCGGTGACCGCGTCCAGGTAGCGCTCCACCGCCTCCTCCCCCAGCACCGTCCACCCCTCGCCCAGGGGCAGTCCGTCGACCGGGCCCACGGCGTCGATGGCGGCGGAGATCTCGGCGTCGGCCGGGGAGACGATCTGGGTGCCCGCGTCCGCGTCGCCGCCCGCCTTGGCGGCCCCCGCGTAGACCTTGTAGCCGTTGTCCTGGGGCGGGTTGTGGCTGGCGGTGACCATGATCCCGGCGTCGGCGCCCAGGTCGCGGACCGCGAAGGCCAGGACCGGGGTGGGCAGCGGCCCGGGCATGAGGGACACGCGGTGCCCGGCGCCGGTGAGGACGGCGGCGCTGTCGCGCGCGAAGTCCGCCGAGCGGTGCCGGGCGTCGTAGCCGACGACCACGTGTCCGGGGCCCTCGCCGAGCCAGGAGGCGATCCCCGCCGCGGCCCGCATGACCACCACCCGGTTCATTCGGTTGGGGCCCGCGCCGAGCGCGCCGCGCAGTCCGGCGGTGCCGAACTCCAGGCGGGCCCCGAAGCGGTCGTCGAGGTCGGCCAGCGCGTCGGCCTCGCCCCGGTCGGCGCGCTCCACCAGTCCGGCCAGCTCCGCGCGCGTGTCGGGGTCGGGGTCCTGGGCGATCCACTGCCTGGCCCGGGCGAGGTCGGTCATGGGGGCTCCCCTCAGAGCTTGGCGACGATGTCGGCGAGCAGGCGGCCGACGGTTCCGGCGGCGTCGCGGCCGGTGGCCAGCACGTCCTCGTGGTCGAGGTTGGCCCCCGTGAGCCCGGCCGCGACGTTGGTGACCAGCGACAGGCCCAGCACCCGGGCGCCCGCGGCGCGGGCGGCGATCGCCTCCAGCACGGTGGACATGCCGACCAGGTCGGCGCCCATGGCGCTGAGCATGCGGATCTCGGCGGGCGTCTCGAAGTGCGGGCCGGGCATGGCCGCGTACACGCCCTCGGGCAGGGAGGGGTCCACCGAGCGGGCCAGCTCGCGCAGGGCGGGGGTGTAGGTCTCGGTGAGGTCCACGAAGGTCGCGCCGGTCAGCGGGGACCGCGCGGTCATGTTGAGGTGGTCGGCGATGAGCACCGGGGACCCCACCGTGTAGGCGGGGTTGATGCCGCCCGCGGCGTTGGTCAGCACGACCGTGGTGGCCCCGGCCGCCACGGCGGTGCGCACGCCGTGCACGACGGCGTCGGTGCCGTGGCCCTCGTACAGGTGGGTGCGGCCCAGGAAGGCGAGCAGGGAGCGGTCGCCCGCCCTGATGCTGCGCACGGCGCCGCTGTGCCCCTCCACGGCGGGGGGCACGAAGCCGGGCAGTTCGGTCGTGGGCAGCTCCTGCCCGGAGTCGCCGAGCAGGTCGGCCGCGGAGGCCCACCCCGATCCCATGACCAGGGCGACGTCGTAGGCGTCCACGCCGGTGCGCGAGCGCAGTTCGGCGGCGGCCTCCTCGGCAGCGGCCTGGGGTGTGCGAGTCACAGCGGGTCTCTCCGTTCGTTGGTGCCCGGTCCGCGGACCGGGCACTCTCGGCGTGGTCTTGTACTTATAGCGCGTCCGGGGCGTCGAACCCCGCTACAAGCACAGGATCAGCGCAGGTCAAAGCCCTCGTGTCAGTGGACCTAGATGCCCACGGGGTGCCAGACCGTCTTGGTCTCCAGGAAGGGCTTCAGGCGCGCGGTGCCGGGATCGGGGTCGAACCAGGCGTCCTCGCCGCCGTCGGAGCCGGGACCGGGGCGCAGCACCCGGGTGAGGGTGTCCGCGGCGGCCCTCTCGAACTCCGCGGCCGGGTCCCCCGCGCCGGTGAGGTCCAGGGCGTTGACGTCGGCGTGCGAGGCCAGGTGGGGGCCCAGCTCCGGCACGCGTCCGGTGAGCAGGTTGACCACGCCGCCCGGCAGGTCGGAGGTGGCGAGCACCTCGGCCAGGTCGACCGCGGCCAGCGGCGCGTCCTCGGAGGTGACCACGACGGCGGTGTTGCCGGTGGCGATCACGGGGGCGACCACGGAGGTCAGGCCGAGCAGCGGCGCGCCCTGAGGGGCGAACACCGCGACCACGCCGGTGGGCTCGGGCGCGGAGTGGTTGTAGTAGGGCCCCGAGACGGGGTTGGCGCCGCCCAGGACCTGGGCGACCTTGTCGGTCCAGCCCGCGTAGTACACCCACCGGTCCACGGCGGCGTCGACCACGCGTTCGGCGTCGGCGCGGGAGAGCCCCTGCGCCGCCACGGCCTGGGCGGCGAACTGGTCCCGGCGCCCCTCCAGCATCTCCGCGACCCGGTACAGGATCTGGCCGCGGTTGTAGGCGGTGCGCGCCGACCAGCCGCCGAAGGCCTTGCGCGCGGCGGCCACGGCGTCGCGGGCGTCCTTGCGGGAGGCGAGCGAGGCGTTGGCCAGGTGCTGGCCGCTGGCGGAGGTCACGGGGTAGCTCCTGCCCGATTCCGAGCGGGGGAAGGCCCCGCCCAGGTAGAGCTTGTAGGTCTTGCGGACCGCCAGCCGGGCGGGCGCGGCGCCGTCGGCCGTGCCCTCCGCGGCTCTGGCGGCCCTGGCCGCGCTCCTGGCGGTCTTCCGGTTCTCGCGCCGCTCAGCCAAGGTAGGCCTCCAATCCGTGCCGTCCGCCCTCGCGGCCGTATCCCGACTCCTTGTAGCCGCCGAAGGGGCTGGTCGGGTCGAACTTGTTGAACGTGTTGGACCAGATCACCCCGGCGCGCAGGCGCTCGGCGGTCCAGAGCATGCGCGAGCCCTTCTCGGTCCACACCCCGGCGGAGAGGCCGTAGGGGGTGTTGTTGGCCTTGGCCACGGCCTCGTCGGGGGTGCGGAAGGTCAGCACTGAGAGCACCGGGCCGAAGATCTCCTCGCGGGCCACGCGGTGGGACTGGCTGACGCCGGTCAGGACGGTGGGCGCGAACCAGTAGCCGCTCGCGGGCAGCTCGCAGGCGGGCGACCAGCGTTCGACGCCCTCGGCCTCGCCCGTGTCGGTGAGTTCGCGGATGCGCTCCAGCTGCGCGGCGGAGTTGATCGCGCCGATGTCGGTGTTCTTGTCCAGCGGGTCGCCCAGGCGCAGCTTGGAGACGCGCTCCTTGAGCCGGGGCAGCAGCTCCTCGGCGATCGACTCCTGGACCAGCAGGCGCGAACCGGCGCAGCACACGTGGCCCTGGTTGAAGAAGATCCCCGAGACGATGCCCTCGACCGCCTGGTCCAGGGCCGCGTCGTCGTAGACGATGTTGGCGCCCTTGCCGCCCAGCTCCAGGGTCAGGCGCTTGCCGGTGCCCGCGACCGAGCGGGCGATCTGGCGGCCGACCCCGGTGGAGCCGGTGAAGGCCACCTTGTCGGTGCCCGGGTGCTCCACGAGGGCGCGGCCGGTCTCGCCCGCGCCGGTGAGGATGTTGACCACGCCCGGGGGCAGGTCGGCCTCCTGGCAGATCTCGGCGAAGGCCAGCGCGGTGAGCGGGGTGGTCTCGGCGGGCTTGAGCACGACGGTGTTGCCGGTGGCCAGCGCCGGGGCGACCTTCCACGCGAGCATGAGCAGCGGGAAGTTCCACGGGATGACCTGGGCGGCCACGCCCAGCGGGCGCGGGTCGGGGCCCAGCCCCGCGTGGGCGAGCTTGTCGGCCCATCCCGCGTGGTAGAAGAAGTGCGCGGCGACCAGCGGCAGGTCGACGTCGCGCGTCTCCTTGATGGGCTTGCCGTTGTCCATCGACTCCAGCACGGCCAGCTCGCGCGAGCGCTCCTGGATGATGCGGGCGATGCGGAACAGGTACTTGCCGCGCTCGGCGCCGGGCATCGGCCCCCAGACGGTGTCGAAGGCGCGGCGGGCGGCGGCGACGGCCCGGTCCACGTCGGCGGGTCCGGCGACGGCGACCTGGGCGAGCTTGGTCTCGTCCGCTGGGTTGAGGGTGGTGAGGTACTCGCCGCCCTCGGCCGGGGTGAAGGCGCCGTCGACGAACAGCTCGTAGGTCTCGCGCAGGGTGACGACGGAGCGGGACTCCGGTGCGGGCGCGTACTCGAAGATCACGGCTCTCAGTCCAGCGTGTAGTAGTCGGGGCCCGGGTAGGTGCCGGTGGACAGCCTGGTGCGCTGCATGAGCAGGTCGTTGAGGAGGCTGGAGGCACCGATCCGGAACAGGTCGGGGGTCAGCCAGTCGGGACCGGCGACCTCGTTGACCAGGACCAGGTTGCGGATGGCGTCCTTGGTGGTGCGGATGCCGCCCGCGGGCTTGACGCCCACGCGCCTGCCGGTGGCGGCGTGGTGGTCGCGGACCGCCTCCAGCATGACCAGGGTGACCGGCAGGGTGGCGGCCGGGGACACCTTGCCGGTGGAGGTCTTGACGAAGTCGCCCCCGGCCCGGATGGCCAGGTGGGAGGCGCGGCGCACGTTGTCGTAGGTGGCCAGCTCGCCGGTCTCCAGGATGACCTTGAGGTGGGCGGTGCCGCAGGCCTCCTTGACGGCGGCGATCTCCTCGAAAACCTTGAGGTAGTCGCCGGACAGGAAGGCGCCGCGGTCGATGACCATGTCGATCTCGCTGGCGCCGTCGGCTACCGCGCGGCGGGTGTCGGCGAGCTTGACCTCCATGGGCGCCCGGCCGGAGGGGAAGGCGGTGGCCACCGAGGCCACGCCGACCCCGGTGCCGCGCAGCGCTTCGACGGCGGTGGCGACCATGTCGGGGTAGACGCACACGGCGCCCACGCGGGGCACGGTGGTGTCGGTGGGGTCGGGGTGGGCGGCCTTGGCGCACAGGGCCCGAACCTTGCCGGGGGTGTCGGCGCCCTCCAGGGTGGTCAGGTCCACCATGGTGATGGCCAGGTCGATGGCCCGGGCCTTAGCGGTGGTCTTGACCGACCGGGTGGACAGGTCCTGGGCGCGGGCTCGCGCGCCGACCTCGTCCACGCCCGGGAGGCCGTGCAGGAACGCGCGGAGTTCGCGGTTGGTCGCCGCCTCGGGCGCGAATGCGGTGTGGGGCACGGGCACCTACAGCTCTTCGGGTTGCTGGCCTGCCCGTCCGCTGTGGCCAGCGAAAACGGGTCTTCCGGCGCGGCGCGCGGAGAGGTCTTCCCCGGGGCCGGGCCGTCAGGCAGTCACCCTAACGCCGGGCGGAGCCGCCGTCAGCATCCGTCCGGATCGAGCCGTCCAAGGTTGGAGGAGCCTCCAACGCGCGCGGTGGGTTTTCGCCGTCCTTTCCTCCAATCCGCCCCGGAGAATCCCCGAAAAAGGACATTCGGGCCGTTCCTTCCCCGTCCGGGCGGACACGTGCGGTCTAGACCGGACCACTCCCTTTTACGGGCGTGGGCGGGATGCGAGACTGGCCCGGATCCTCCCCCCGGAAAGCCCCCCGCCCCGCCGGGCCCGGGAGCCGGAGGGGGCGGACCCTGAGGCGACGGGAGCGGCGATGCCAGCCGGAGAGCGGACCGAACGGCGCGCGGGCGTGGCGGAGCCGGTGCGCCTGGTACGGCTGGACCGGTCCGCGCCGGAGGCGGACCTGTTGCGGGAGGCGGTGCTGCGCCACCGCCTGCCGCCCGGCCAGCGCGGCTACGTGCGGCCGGCGGGGGNGCCGGCGACCACCCTGCCCTCCGCCGACGCCGATCCGGCGCGCACGCCCTTCGCCGTCGTCGGTTCGGGGACCGTCGCCGACGCCGCGGGCGCGCGGGCGGCCTGCGCGGGCTTCGGCGTACTGGACCGGGCCGTGCACGCGCGCGACCTGGTCGACGAGCCGACGCGGGCGGTGCTGCTGCGCGCCTTCTACGTCACCACCGCCTGGCAGGGCCGGGGCGTGGGGCGAGCCGTGTGCTCCCCGCCGCTGCTGGACCGGTTGGCGGAGGAGGTGGCGCCGGACGCGGCCGAGCTGGTGCTGTGCGTGGACGAGGCCAACCACGCGGCGGCCCGCGTCTACGGCCGCGCCGGGTTCGCCTTCACCGGCCGCCGCTTCGTGGACGCCGCGGGGGGACCGCAGCTGGTGATGGTCCGCCCGGTGGAGCGGGGTCAGGGTGCGTCCCTGTCTCCGTGATCTTGTACTTATAGCGAGTCTCGACCGTCGAACCTCGCTATAAGTACAAGATCATCGCAGTTCAGAACCCCCGCGCCCCACCAGCGACGGTTCCGGCCGAGCCGTGTCCGGCGCCCACCGGCGGACGCCCTTAGGCTGGGGGCATGGCGGAGTTCCGGATCAGCAGCGACGACGAGCGGGTCGACCTGCGCAGGATGGCGGTGGCCCTGGCCGAGTCCCAGGGGTGGGCGCGCGAGGAGGTCAGCGTCTGGGACAACCGCCGTGGCGAGGTGATCGTGACGGTGGACGACTCCCTGCTGCGCAAACCCGAGGCCGACCCCCTGCACCGCACCCGGCACACCCCCCGCGACGTGCACGACGCCTGCGAGACGCTGCGCCGCGAGGAGGCGTCCCTGCGCCGCGTGGACTTTCGCGTGCTGCGCGACGAGACCGCGCGCTTCTTCTCCGCCGGGTGGACCGTCGCCGACGCGCTGCACGCGCTGGGGCACCGCCCCGACGGCGCGCCGTGGCCGAGCGGCCCCGACTACCAGGGCACCGACTGGCTGCACGCCCGCCTGAAGGCGTGGCGCACCCCCGACGGCGACATCCGGCCCTCCAGGTCGCAGGAGGACGCCCAGCTGCGGGTGATCAGCCGGGCGGGCCTGCCCATGGACATCGGCCTTCCCGAGGACGCCGAGGTCGCGCAGCGTCCCGTGGCCAGCCCGGCGGTCGCGCGGTCGGCGGCCGACGACGCGCGCAGGCTCATGCGGCAGAACGCGCGGACCACCACCGACTCCCTGGCCCACCGCGACCGCACCTCGGCCAAGATCACGCGGGGGGATCGTCGCTAGGACGGCGGGGAAGGCGCCCGTCGGCGGCGGCTCTTCGCTCCTCCACCAGGGCGACCACGCCGTCGGCGGCCTCTCCGAGGAGGAACTCGGCCGGTCCCCTGCCCGCCGCCAGCCGCCACAGGGTGGCGAAGACCAGCGCCCCCAGGACGAAGCCCTCCAACAGCCACGGCTGGTGCCAGCCGACCCCGCCGGAGGCGACGATCACCATCGCCAGGGCCAGGATGTGCCCGGTGTAGACGGTCAGCGGCATCCGGCCGACCGAGGTCAGCGGGTACATGAGGACCCGGAAGCGGTCGCACAGGAACATGCACACCACCAGCACCACGAGGCCCTGGCCGACCGCCTCGGCCATCTCGAAGGTGGTGCCGGTGTGGGGCGTGCCGACCGCCAGCCACCACCAGGAATCGGTCGGCACCTGGCCCGAGAGCGACTGCGTCTCCTCGACCACCGCGGCGCGCACCAGGGCCGCCGTCGCCTCGTCGGTGACCTCGCTTGAGGGCAGGCCGGTCAGGGCGGGGCCGCTGGCCTGCACCAGGCGGTCCATGCCGCCCATCGGGTTGAGCAGGACCCAGGAGCCGAGGTGCCCGAACAGGAGCAGGGCGGCGCCGGAGGCCAGCAGGCGCAGCCGCACCGCGGTGGCGGCCAGGTCCAGCCGCCCCAGCGCCATCCCCGCGGTCACGAAGGCCATGAAGGTGATCGCCGGGTAGTAGCCGGTCAGGAAGAAGTCGCTGAACGAGGTCAGCGAGGACGTGCGCGACGAGGGCGGGAAGACGTTGTCCCGCAGCAGGAACGAGAGCGGCGGGCCGAGCACGGCCAGGACCCCCGCCACCGTCCACAGCGCGCCTGATCGCAGTTTGAGCAGGGGCAGGGCCAGCACGAAGAAGCCCGCGTAGTAGGTCAGGATGATGGCGACCGGGACACCCATGAGGTCCAGTACCAGGCCCAGCACGCCGATGAGCGCCGCGCGGGTGAGGATGCGCACGACGGCCCCGCGCAGGCGGTCGCCGCCGACCGGGTCGGTGCGCCCGGTCATCATGGCCAGGGAGGTCCCCGCCAGGAGGGCGAAGAGCGCCGAGGAGTTGCCGCGCACGACGCCGTGCACGTCCCAGGCGTAGCCCTCGGGCGACAGCAGCCCCATGGACTCCACCCCGAGGTGGACGACGAACATCCCGAACACCGCGAGGGCGCGTGCCGCGTCGATGCCGTCGATCCGGCCCCGACCCGAGGCCGGACCCGCGGGAGCGGCGGAGGTCTCGCCAGACTGGTTCTGTGTCACGCCCGTCAGGCTATGTCGTCGCCCGCGCGGCAACAACGGGCCGGGGCACATGGCCGCTGACGGCCACGCGCCGCCGGGCGCGGGGGTCGCCCGCCCGCGCCCGGCGGGGTCCCCGTCAGCCCGCGTTCTCCCGCTCCCCGGCCAGGGTGCTGAAGAAGTCGAGCGCCTCGGGGTTGGCCAGCGAGTCCCGGCTGGCGACCCGGTCGGGCCGCTCCCCCATGAGGATGCGCTTGACCGGCACCTCCAGGACCTTGCCGGACAGCGTCCGGGGCACCGCGCCGATGACGCGGACGCGGTCGGGCACGTGGCGGGGCGAGCAGTCGGTGCGGATGCGGCGGGCGATTTCCCGGGGCAGGTCGCCCTCCAGGTCCGCGCCCTCCCGCAGCACGGTGAACAGCTCGATCCGGGAGGAGCCGTCGGCCTGGGGCACGTCCACGACCAGGGCGTCGACGACCTCGTCCAGGGCCAGGACCGCGCGGTAGATCTCGCTGGTGCCCATGCGCACGCCGCCGCGGTTGATGGTGGAGTCGGAGCGGCCGTAGATGACCGCGGTGCCCCGGTCGGTGATCGCGATCCAGTCGCCGTGCCGCCAGACGCCCGGGTAGACGGAGAAGTAGCTGTCGCGCAGCCGCTCGCCGCTGTCGTCGCCCCACAGGAACAGGGGCATGGACGGGGCGGGCCTGGTGACGACGAGTTCGCCGACCTCGTTGACCAGCTCCCTGCCGTCGGGGTCCCAGGAGGCGACGGCCATGCCCAGGGCCCGGGACTGGATCTCGCCCTCGTGGACGGGCAGGGTCGGGGTGCCGCCGACCAGGCAGCTGCACACGTCGGTGCCGCCGGAGGTGGAGAACAGCCACAGGTCCTCGCCGAACTCCTCGTAGACCCAGGAGAAGGCCTCGGGGCTGAGCGGCGAGCCGGTGGAGCCGACGGCCTTGAGCGCGGACAGGTCGCGGTCCCGGCGGGGGTGGACGCCCTCCTTCATACAGGAGGAGAGGAACCCGGCGCTGGTGCCGAAGACGGTGACCCCGGCGTCGGCGGCCAGGTCCCACAGGGCGCCCAGGTCGGGCGCCGCGGGGCTGCCGTCGTACAGGACGATGGAGGCCTTCGTCAGCAGCACGCTGACCAGGAAGTTCCACATCATCCAGCCGGTGGTGGTGAACCAGAAGACCCGGTCGTGCTCCCGGGCGTCCAGGTGCAGGTGCAGGTTCTTGAGCTGTTCGAGGAGGATGCCGCCGTGCCCCTGGACGATGGCCTTGGGCAGGCCGGTGGTGCCCGAGGAGTAGAGCACCCACAGGGGGTGGTCGAAGGGGACGGACGCGAACTCCAGCCCGGCCCCGGCCCCGGACTCCTCCAGCCGGTCCCAGGGCAGGGTGCCGTCGAGGGACCCGCCGGGGTGGAGGTAGTCGAGCAGGACCGTGTGCTCGACGGTGGGCAGGGCCGCGCGCAGCTCCTCCACGACGGGGCGGCGGTCGAAGTCCTTGCCCCCGTAGCGGTAGCCGTCGACGGCGAGCAGGACCTTGGGCTCGATCTGGGCGAAGCGGTCGATGACGCTGCGCACGCCGAAGTCCGGGGAGCAGGAGGACCACACCGCGCCCAGGGAGGCCGCGGCGTAGAAGGCGGCGACGGTCTCGGGCAGGTTGGGCAGGTAGGCCACGACGCGGTCGCCGGGGCCCACGCCGAGGCCGCGCAGTCCGGCGGCGATGGCGGCGGTGCGGCGGCGCAGGTCGCCCCAGGTCCACTCGCCGAGGCCGCGCAGCTCGGTGGCGTGGCGGATGGCGACGCGGTCGTCGTCGCGGTCCTCGAAGACGTGCCGGGCGTAGTTGAGGGTCGCCCCGGGGAACCACTCGGTTCCGGGCATGGTCCGCTCGCCCAGGACCCGCTCGTAGGGAGTCTCGGAGCGCACGCCGTAGTACTCCCAGATCGACTCCCAGAACCCGTCGGTGTCGGTGACCGACCAGCGCCACAGGGAGTCGTAGTCGAAGGACGCGGCGGAGGCGTCGCCGAAGGCCCGGACCCCCTTCTCGCGCTCGGCCCACCGGGCGAACGCGACGATGTTGGAGGACGCGGCCCTCTCCTCGTCGGGCTTCCAGAGCACCCGGGGCACGCTGTTCTCCGTCATTGGCCCGCCTTCCCATTCGCACTGTGTCTCGCACGGTGTGTCGCTGGCTGTGTGTCGCCGACCGTGTGTCGCTGTGAGACCCATCTAACAACACACCATGTCGGCGGTGACGGCCCGGCCCCCGGGGTGACGGGGGCCGGGGGGCGCGTCGAGTACGCAGGTCACCGGCGGGAGGGAACCGGTGTGCGGGGCCCACTGCCGGGCGGGCGCGCGGGCGTGGGCGGCCCCCATTGACGGGGGCCGGAGGCCGGTGGGAGGACCGGTGACCGGACCTTTCGCGTCCCCGCCGGACGGGCGCCCGAAGGTCCGGGCGTCCAGAGGGCTGGACCCGGGATCCGGGACCCGGAGGCCGTGCTCCGGGCGGCCCGTGCGGCGTACCCGGGCGCGGCCGGTCGCCTCAGTTCCCGCGCAGCGCGGCCACGGCGGCCACCGGGGAGTCGACCACCGGGGAGCCGGTGGCCTCCAGGCGGGCGCGGGACATCAGGCCGCTGGCGACGAGGATGGAGCGGGCCCCGGCCTCGCGGGCGGCGCGGGCGTCGTCGTCGATGTCGCCGATCAGCACGACCCGGGCCGGGTCGATGCCCTGGTGTTCGAGGTGGCGCACCAGGTGCTCGGCCTTGGAGTCGTGCTCGGTCTGGAACTGGCGGCCGTCCACCCGGGTGAAGTGCGCGGTCAGGCCGCGCTCCTCGATGAGCGGCACCAGGTGGTCGTGGGAGGCCATGGACAGCAGGGACTGGGTGCCGCCGCCGCGGGTCCACTCCCGGAGCACGTCGGGGACGCCCACGGTGAGCTGGCAGGAGGGCAGGTACTCCAGGTAGCTGCTGTCGTAGTGCTGCTCCGCCCGCTCCCACTCGCCGTCCTCGAAGGCCCGGCCGAGGAGCTCCTCGTAGCAGGGGATGAGGGGGCGGCGGAAGACGGAGCGCCAGTGGTCCATCTCCACGGGGTCGCGGCCGAACAGCTCGCACACGGCGTTCACCGCGGCGAGGTTGGCGTGGTTGTCGTCCAGGAGCGTGCCGTTCCAGTCCCAGACGATGTGGGTGGTGTCGTTTCGGTCGAAAGTCGTCTCAGCCATTGACCGCACTTTACGGGCACCGGCCCCGGCCGGGGAATGCGTCGTGCGCCACCCCGGGCCGGACTCCCGTGCCCGCGGGGGCGCCTCACCCGGGGTGGGACTCCCCCGCCGGACCACCGCCGTCCGCGCCGGTCCGCATGCCCGTATCCGCCCCCTGCGGCTCGGCGCCCCGCGCCCCGCGGCGTTCCCGGCGCAGCCGCCGCCTGCGCCGGACCGCCCACACGCTCCCCGCCACCATGAGCGGGAACACGACGAGGATGAGGACGGGCACCAGGAGGGCCAGCAGCGAGGTGACGAAGCTGACCGCGTCCTCCAGGAAGGAGACGACCGGGGCCGCGCACCCGAGGGACACGGAGTTGGCCACCGGCCGGGCCAGGGACTTGACCGCGTGGAAGGCCAGGGAGACGACCACGCCCGCGACCACCGCCCACCAGGAGACCCCGTCCCCGCCCGCGGCGGCGCCGGAGGCGGCCCCGGTGATCTCGCCGAGTTCCACGGCGGAGGCCCCCGCGCCGAAGGTGATGCCGCCGGAGGTGGGGCGCACCGCGGTCTGGAGGGCGTCGTTGAAGCTGTCGACCGCGGGGATCTTGTCCGCCGCGAACTCCACGACCAGCAGCACGGTGAGGACCACGAGGGTGG
Source organism: Nocardiopsis synnemataformans DSM 44143 (assembly GCA_000340945.1). GTDB lineage: Bacteria > Actinomycetota > Actinomycetes > Streptosporangiales > Streptosporangiaceae > Nocardiopsis > Nocardiopsis synnemataformans. The sequence continues at coordinate 28,665 of ANAW01000111.1, forward strand.
CGGGGTGTTCGATCCACTGCCAGGACTCGCCGAGCGGGACCAGGTCGGTGAAGCGTGCGAGCAGCCCGACGAGGAGGAGGGGGATGTAGGCGTTGAGCCCGGCCGCGGAGGCCAGGCCCAACCCGGTCAGTGTGGTGAGCATGCGCTTCCTTCTGTGCTCCCGAGGTGGGGCGCCGTGCGGTCATGCGGTTACCGCACGGCACCGCTGTACCCGTGTTGACGCTCGCGGAGCACGCGGGGTTTTTCGGTTCGGCCCCCTACTGCCGGTAGTTCTCGACCTCGGAGACCGGGCGCGGCTCGGCCTCGTCGGGGTCCTGGTCGAACTCGCTGCGGGCCCTGCGCTGGCGGAGCAGGTCCCAGCACTGGTCGAGCGACTCCTCGACCTGCTTGATGCGGGCGCGCTCCTGCGGGTCCAGCCCTCCGGTGGTGGAGCGGAGCGCGTGCTCCTCGTCGATCAGTCCCCGGATGGTGGCCATGATGTCGTTCTCGGCGCTGTCAGTCATACCGCCCATGGTCGGTTCGGGGCGGGTCCGCGGGCAAGGGCCCCGCCCCCCGTGTCGCCCAGAGCGGACCGGACGTTTACGCACGGTCACCGACCGTGCGCACGGGACGCGCCCGCCTCCCGGCACGGCGACCGGTCCCCGTTCGTCTGGGAAACTCCTACTACGGCCGCGTTGGCGGTGACACGCGCGCCCGGAGGGGGCGCACCGGCGGAATGCGTTCCCAGCCCCCGCCGTTGGATACCAGGAGGGGGTATGGTAATGGCATCTGAGCAGGAACGACACGGAAGCGGGAGCATGGCTGCGACCCACGGTTACAGTAACGACAAGCAGAGCCACATCAACCGGCTGCGCCGTATCGAGGGCCAGATCCGCGGGTTGCAGCGGATGGTCGAGGACGACCAGTACTGCATCGACATCCTGACCCAGACGTCGGCGGCCAACAAGGCGCTGCGGTCCTTCGCGCTGTCCATGCTCGACGAGCACCTCAAGCACTGCGTGTCCAACGCGGTGGCCAACGGCGGCGAGGAGGCGGACGCGAAGGTGCGCGAGGCCTCCGACGCGATCGCCCGCCTGGTCCGTTCCTGACCCCCGCGGCCCCGCGCCCGACCTGCCGCGGCGGGTCGTGGCGGCCGGTCGGCCGGGGCGCGGCCGTCCGGGTCCGCCTGGCCCGGACGGCCCCCGGTCAGTGCTCGCCGTAGCGCGCGTGCAGGTTCTCCAGCAGGCGCGCGCCCTCCCGGCGGGAGGAATCCGCGTCCAGGTAGTCGACCGACTCGTTGGCCACGAACGAGGACGGGCGCCCGCCGTCGGCGAACCCCAGGCGCGAGGTGTCACCGCCGGTGAACTCGCGGATCCCCCAGTTGGCCAGGATGCGCGCCCGCGCGGTCGGGGAGGGCACCGCCATCAGGTGGTACCCGCGGGGGACGCCCAGCGCGGGCAGGCCGCTCAGCTCCAGCTGCAT
>ANAW01000112.1:0-5699 GCA_000340945.1 Nocardiopsis synnemataformans DSM 44143
CGCGGATCCCCCAGTTGGCCAGGATGCGCGCCCGCGCGGTCGGGGAGGGCACCGCCATCAGGTGGTACCCGCGGGTGACGCCCAGCGCGGGCAGGCCGCTCAGCTCCAGCTGCATGACGCGCGCCAGCGCGTCGTTCCCGCTCAGGTCCACGACCAGCCCCATGTCCCGGTGCCGGAACTCCTTCATCGGACGCCCCAGGACGGACGAGACCACGTTCTCGGCGACGGTGGCCGCCTGGCGCGTGGCGTACTGAGCGGTCGGCGGGCAGTAGTCGCTGTCCTCGTGCGAGAGGTTGGGCACCGCCGCGGCGTCGCCGACGGCGAAGACGTCGTCGAGTCCGGGGACCCGCAGGTCGGCGCCGACCTCCAGACGGCCCTTCTGGGTGGGCTTGTCCAGCGTCTCCATGAGCGGGCTGGGCGAGACGCCCGCCGTCCAGATGAGGGTGCGGCAGGGCAGGGCGCGGCCGTCGGTGAGCACCACCTTGTCGTCGGTCACCTCGCGCACGCTCACCTTGAGCTTGACCTCGACGCCGATGGAGCGCAGCAGGTCGAGCGCCTTGCGGCCGAGGCGGTCGCCGAGTTCGGGCAGCACCTTGGGCGCGATGTCCACCAGGTGCCAGCGGATCACCGAGCGCAGGTCCGGGTAGCGTTTGGCCGCCTCCTGGCACAGGCGCATGAGCGAGGCCGCGGTCTCGACGCCGGTGTAGCCGCCGCCGACGACGACGAAGCGGCAGCGCTCCTCGCGCTCGGCCGGGTCGCGGCTGTCGTTGGCCAGCTCCAGCTGGGCCAGGACGTGGTCGCGCAGGAGCACCGCCTCGGCCAGTGTCTTGGCGCCGTAGGCGTGCTCGGCCAGACCGGGGATGTCGAAGGCGCGGGTGACCCCGCCGGGCGCCAGGACCAGGCGGTCGTAGCGGACCGGGGCGAGCTCGCCGGTGGGGCGCCGTACGACGACCACGCGGTCCCCCGGGTCCACGCCGACGGCGTGCCCGGGGACGAACCGGGTCTGCCGCGTCAGCCGGTGCACCGACATGGCGACCGACTGCGGTGTGAGCAGTCCCGAGGCCACCTGCGGCAGCAGGGGGCTGTAGAGCATGTAGTCGTGCGGCGCGACGAGGGCGATGTCCGCCGCGCCCGCCGGGATGCGGCGTTCGAGGTGGCGCAGGGTGTGGAGACCACCGAAGCCCGCGCCGACCACCACGATACGAGGCCGAGACATATACAGCGCTCCTTCTGACGTGTCGTGGGGCGGGACGGCTGTGTGCGTCCGTTGGGCCGTTGGACGCAGCCCTACCCACATGACCGCGGCCAATGTATGGCCGGTTCGGGAGATCCCGGAGCCGCCACCCGCGGCGTTCCGGGGACTTTGCCCGTCGTTGGCGGCCCCTGGGTGGCGGTGGGGCTCCCCGGCCGGTCCGAAACTCCCATGTGCGAGGAGTTCGTGACCTTGGTGACTTTCTGTAACAGAATAAGCACGTCAAGTATGGACACCCGACACGAAGGGAGTCGTGAACGCGTATGCGTGCGTTCACCAGGATCACCGCCACGGCGGTGCTGGCAGCCGGACTGACCGTCGCCGGGACGGGAGCGGCCCTGGCCGCCGCCTCGGACCAGGACGACTCGCGTCCTGGGGGAGTGCTCGGTTTCCTCTTCGACGGGGTCTTCGGCGAGGACAGCGACCCGCCGGTGGTCGACGAGGACCCGCAGGCCCCCGCCCAGGAGGCCCCGGAGGCTCCCGCCGAGGAGGCCCCCGCGGCTCCGGCGGAGCAGAGCCCGGACACGGGCGGCGCCACGGGCGGCGTGTAGGACGTGGGCGTGGCACCGGGGCGGGCCTCAGGGCCCGCTCCGGTCCCCGTCAGAGCCCGAGCCGGATCCGGACGACCCCGGTGCCACCCGGGTCCAGCCACACGCTGTCGGGTGTGCGCACCAGCCGCAGGACCAGGGTCCTGGCGCTCGCGGTCTCCCACCGGTCGGCCACCAGCTCGGCGGGCCGCCAGGCCGCCATCAGTCGCCCTGGTGGCGCTGTTCGCGCCACGGGTCGCCGTAGTCGTGGTATCCGGCCTGCTCCCAGAACCCCGGCTCGTCCTCGTCGAGCAGCCGCAGCCCGCGCACCCACTTGGCCGACTTCCAGAAGTACAGGTGCGGGACCAGCAGCCGGGCGGGCCCGCCGTGCTCGGGGGCCAGCGGCTCCCCGCCGAAGGTGTGCACCACCCAGGCCTGTCCGTCGGTGAGGTCCTGGAGCGGCAGGTTGGCGGTGTAGCCGCCGTGGCTGACCGCCAGGGCGTACTCGGCCGCGGTCTCCACGTCCTCCAGGAGGGTGTCCACGCTGACGCCCGCCCAGTCGGTGTCCAGCTTGGACCAGCGGGTGACGCAGTGGATGTCCACGCGAGGCCGTTCCTGGGGCAGGGCCAGGAACTCCTCCCACGTCCAGGAACGCGTGCCGCCCGCTTCGTCGGCGATCGCGAAGGTCCACTCGGCCGTGTCCACGTGCGGTGTGGGTCCGGCCGACAGGACGGGGAAGTCGTGGGTCTCGTACTGTCCCGGGGGCACCCGCGAGGGGTCGCCTCCCCGGCGCCCCTGGAAACCCCTGCTCACCACGTTCATGGCGGCCCTCCTCTCCGGTGCCTGGCGCCCTGTCTACCCGGCGGCGGGTCAGCGCAGGGCATGACCGGCGCCAAATCCCGGGATGGGCGCGGCGGGAGCGGGGACACACGGGTACGGGGGCACGCGGGCACCGGGGACACGCGGGTACGGGGGCACGCCCGCCGGGCGCTCATTCGGGCGCGGAGGCGGGGACGGTCAGGGCGGCCCGGCCCATCTCCAGCAGCAGCCCCGCCATGTGCCGCCGCGACAGCTCGCCCCGGCTGTGCGGGGTGGAGTTGAGCAGCCCGAACACGGCGTGCACTGCGGCGCGCAGGACGGTGGCCGAGGCGTCGGGGCGCAACTCCCCCAGCACCCCCACCCACTGCTCGACGTAGCCGCGCTGGAGGCGGCGCACCCGGCGCCGGTCGGCGTCGGTGAGGTTGCCCAGCTCCCGGTCGTGCACGGTGATCAGGGCGGGCTCGTCCAGGGCGAAGGCGATGTGCCCGCGCAGCAGGGCCTCCAGCGCCTCCTCGGCGCCCGGCGCCCGCGCCACCAGCTCGCCGCCCTGGCTCGCCAGGCGTTCGCTGATGTCCACCAGCACCGCGCCGAGCAGCGCCTGCTTGCCGCGGAAGTGCCGGTACAGGGCGGGTCCGGTCGTGCCGACGGCGCGGCCGAGGTCGTCGATGGACACCCCCCGGTAGCCGTGCTCGGCGAAAAGCCGCGCCGCCGCGCCCAGGAGCGCCGTACGCCGTTCGCCCGCGGGTCTGACCCCCATCCGGCCTCCTCCCCTCCCCCGGTGACGCGCCGGGCCCTGGACACCCATGTTAGTAGTCACTAACATCCCAGATGTTAGTGAGCATTAACACCCCTCCACGAGAGGACACCATGAGCAGGGCATCTGTGCTCGGCACGGCGGTGGACACCGCCGGGCCCGCGTTCGCCGCCAACGACGCGGCGAACCGCGCCCTCGCCCTGGAGCTGCGCGAGCGGATCGCCACCGCGGCCCTGGGCGGTCCGGAGAGGACCCGGACACGGCACGTCGAACGGGGCAAACTCCTGCCGCGCGACCGCGTCGACCTCCTCCTGGACCCCGGCTCCCCCTTCCTGGAGATCGCGCCCCTGGCCGCGTACGGGCTCTACGGCGCGGACGGGCAGGACGCTCCCGGCGCCGGGATGATCGCGGGCGTGGGCCGGGTCATGGGCCGCCCGACGGTCGTGGTCGCCAACGACGCCACGGTCAAGGGCGGCAGCTACTACCCCATGACCGTCAAGAAGCACCTGCGCGCCCAGGAGGTGGCGCTGCACAACCGGCTGCCGTGCGTCTACCTGGCCGACTCCGGAGGCGCGTTCCTGCCCATGCAGGACGACGTCTTCCCCGACCGCGAGCACTTCGGCCGGATCTTCTACAACCAGGCCACGATGTCGCGGATGGGCATCCCGCAGATCGCCGCGGTGCTGGGCTCGTGCACCGCGGGCGGCGCCTACGTCCCGGCGATGAGCGACGAGGCGGTCATCGTGCGCGAGCAGGGCACGATCTTCCTGGGCGGCCCGCCGCTGGTCAAGGCTGCCACCGGCGAGGTCGTCACCGCCGAGGAGCTGGGCGGCGGCGACCTGCACTCGCGGGTGTCGGGGGTCACCGACCACCTGGCCGACGACGACGCGCACGCCCTCACCCTCGTCCGGCGCATCGCCGACACCCTCGGCCCGCCCGAACCGCCCGCGTGGGAGGTGCGCGAGCCCCGTCCCCCGGTGCTGGACCCCGGAGAGCTGTACGGGGTGGTGCCCGCCGACACGCGCACCCCCTACGACGTGCGCGAGGTCATCGGCCGGATCGTGGACGGCAGCGAGTTCACCGAGTTCAAGGCCGAGTACGGCACGACCCTGGTCACCGGGTTCGCGCACCTGCACGGCCACCCGGTCGGGATCATCGCCAACAACGGCATCCTGTTCGCCGAGTCCGCCCTCAAGGGCGCCCACTTCATCGAGCTGTGCGACCGGCGCGGCGTGCCGCTGGTCTTCCTCCAGAACATCTCCGGGTTCATGGTCGGCCGGGACTACGAGGCGGGCGGCATCGCCAAGCACGGGGCGAAGATGGTCACCGCCGTGGCCTGCGCCCGCGTCCCCAAGTTCACCGTGGTCGTGGGCGGGTCCTTCGGCGCGGGCAACTACAGCATGTGCGGACGGGCCTACTCGCCCCGGTTCCTGTGGATGTGGCCCAACGCGCGCATCTCGGTGATGGGCGGCGAGCAGGCCGCCTCGGTGCTCTCCACCGTCCGCCGCGACCAGATGGCCGCGCGCGGGCAGGAGTGGTCCGCCGAGGACGAGGAGGCCTTCAAGGCACCCGTCCGCGACCAGTACGAGGAGCAGGGCAGCCCCTACTACTCCACCGCGCGGCTGTGGGACGACGGCGTCATCGACCCCGCCGACACCCGCGACGTGCTCGCCATGGCCCTGTCCGCCGCCCGCCACGCGCCGCTGGAGCCGGTGGGCTACGGCGTCTTCCGGATGTGAGGAACCCTTGACCACAACGCCACGCACGAACCCGGGCGTTCGCGGGCCCGCGCGCATCATGGTCGCCAACCGGGGCGAGATCGCGCTGCGCGTCATGCGCACCCTGCGCCGCATGGGCGTCAGCCCGGCCACCGTGTACACCGACGCCGACGCGAACGCCCCGCACACCCTCGCCGCCGACCTGGCGCTGCGGGTGGAGCACTACCTGGACGCCGACGGGATCGTCGCCCTGGCCCTGGACTGCGGCGCCACCGGCGTGCACCCCGGCTACGGCTTCCTGTCCGAGAACGCCGGCTTCGCCCGCGCCTGCACCGACGCCGGACTGGTCTTCGTCGGCCCCCCGGCCGCCGCGATCGAGGCCATGGGCGACAAGATCCGCGCGAAGGACACCGTGGCCGCCGCGGGCGTGCCCGTCCTGGGCGGGTTCACCGAGAGGCCCGGGCAGCCCCTGGGCGACGACGAACTCCTCCGCGCCGCGGAGGGGACCGGCTACCCGCTGCTCATCAAGCCCTCCGCCGGGGGCGGCGGCAAGGGCATGCGCTCCGTGCACTCCCCCGACGACCTGGCGGCCAGCGCCGCCGCCGCCCGACGCGAGGCCCTGGCCTCCT
>ANAW01000113.1:0-9937 GCA_000340945.1 Nocardiopsis synnemataformans DSM 44143
CCGACTCCCACGGCAACGTCCTGCACCTGGGCGAGCGCGAGTGCAGCCTGCAGCGCCGCCACCAGAAGGTGATGGAGGAGGCGCCCTCCCCGCTGCTCACCGACGTCCAGCGCGCCACCATGGGCGAGGCCGCCGTGGCCGCCGCCCGCTCCTGCGGGTACGTGGGCGCGGGCACGGTGGAGTTCATCGCCGAGGCCGGGGAGGACGGCGACCTGTCGTTCTCGTTCCTGGAGATGAACACCCGGTTGCAGGTCGAGCACCCGGTCACCGAGGAGGTCGTCGCGGTGCGCGGTGAGCGCGGCGTGGACCTGGTGGAACTCCAGGTGCGCGTGGCCTACGGGGAGGCGCTGCCCTTCGCCCAGTCCGACGTGTCCTGGGTCGGGCACGCCGTGGAGTCGCGGATCTACGCCGAGGACGCCGACCGCGGGTTCCTGCCCACCGGCGGGCCGGTCCTGTCCCTCTCCGAACCCCGGGGGCACGGGGTCCGGGTGGACTCGGGCGTCGCCGAGGGCGGGGAGATCACCTCGGACTTCGACCCGATGCTCGCCAAGGTGATCACCTGGGGCGCGGACCGCGCCGAGGCGCTGAACCGGATGGACTCCGCGCTGGCCTCCTACCAGCTGTTGGGCTGCGTGACCAACACCGCCTACCTGCGCCGGTTGCTGCGCCACCCGCGGGTGGTCGCCGGGGACCTGAGCACCGACCTCATCGCCTCCGACCCGCCCGCACCGGCTCCCGAGCGGATGCTGGACGAGGTGTACGCGGCCGCGGCCCTGGACCACCAGCTCGACCTGGAGACGGAGCCGAGCGCTGACCGCTTCGCCGTGCCGGACGGCTGGCGGATGGGCGGCCCTGCCTGGACCCCGTGGCGGTTGCGGCTCTCCGGGCGCGAGGCCGTCGTGGTCCGGGTGCGCCGCGACGCGGCGCCCGGGCGCTACCTGGTGAGCGTGGCGGAGGGGGAACCCGTCGCTTTCGGGGCCCGGCGCTCCGCCGACGGCGCCCGGCTCACCGTCACCGACGGCCGCGCCACCCGCACCTACACGCGCGCCGACGACCCCGGCACCGCGCACCGGTGGCTGGGCCTGGGCGGCGCCGCCTGGAGCCTGCACGAGGAGCCCGTCGCGGCCGCGCTGCGCGAGGACGACGCCGCCGCCGACGGGACCGTGCGCAGCCCCATGCCCGGCACGGTGCTCTCCGTCGCCGTGCGGGTGGGGCAGTCGGTGAGCGCGGGGACCCCGCTCGCCGTCGTGGAGGCCATGAAGATGGAGCACTCCGTCACCTCACCCGTCGACGGGACCGTCGCGGCCGTGGCGGTGCGCCCCGGCGCGTCCGTACCCATGGACGCCGTACTGGTCACCGTCGAACCCGTCCGGGACGCGTCCGCCGACACCGCGTCGGACGCGCCCTCCCCCGCCACCAGCGAGGAGTCTCACGCATGAACCGTCACCAGCTCTCGACCGAGCACGCCGACCTGCGGGCCGCCGTGGAGGAGTTCGCCCGCACCGAGGTCGCCCCGGTCATCGGCGACTACTACGAGCGGGAGGCGTTCCCGTACGAGATCGTCGCCAAGATGGGCCGGATGGGCCTGTTCGGGCTGCCCTTCCCCGAGGAGCACGGGGGCATGGGCGGCGACTACTTCGCCCTGTGCCTGGCCCTGGAGGAGCTGGCCCGGGTGGACTCCTCGGTGGCGATCACCCTGGAGGCCGGGGTGTCGCTGGGCGCGATGCCGATCTTCCGGTTCGGCACCGAGGACCAGAGGAAGGCGTACCTGCCGCGGCTGACCTCCGGTGAGGCCCTGGGCGCGTTCGGGCTGACCGAGCCCGACGGCGGGTCCGACGCGGGCGCGACCAGGACGACGGCCCGCCTGGAGGGGGGCCAGTGGGTGATCAACGGGACGAAGTCCTTCATCACCAACTCGGGCACCGACATCACCGCGCTGGTGACCGTCACCGCCGTGACCGGGCGCCGGGAGGACGGGCGGCCGGAGATCTCCTCGATCCTGGTGCCCGCGGGCACGCCGGGCTTCTCCGTGGGCCAGAAGTACTCCAAGGTGGGGTGGAACGCCTCCGACACCAACGAGCTAGTCTTCGAGGACTGCCGGGTGCCCGAGGCGAACCTGGTCGGTGAGCGCGGGCGCGGGTACGCCCAGTTCCTGCGGATCCTGGACGAGGGCCGCATCGCCATCGCGGCGCTGTCGGTGGGCCTGGCGCAGGGCTGCGTGGACGAGAGCGTTCGCTACGCCCACGAGCGGCACGCCTTCGGCAACGCCATCGGCAGCTACCAGGCGATCCAGTTCAAGATCGCGGAGATGGAGGCGCGTGCGCACACCGCGCGGCTGGCCTACTACGACGCGGCCTCGCGCATGCTGGCGGGCGAGCCCTTCAAGAAGGAGGCGGCGGTCGCCAAGTTGGTGGCCTCCAACGCGGCCATGGACAACGCGCGGGACGCCACGCAGGTGTTCGGCGGCTACGGGTTCATGAACGACTACCCCGTGGGCCGCTTCTACCGGGACGCCAAGATCCTGGAGGTGGGCGAGGGCACCAGCGAGGTGCAGAAGATGCTCATCGCCCGTGAGCTGGGCCTGCCCGCCTAGGTGTGCGCGGTCCGCGCTCCGGAAGCGTACGGCCCCCGGGAGCGCCCCTCCCGGGGGCCTCCCCACTCCCGGGGACGGACCCGGTCCCGGCACGGACAGGGCGGACCGTGGCCGGTTCCGGACAGTCCTCACGCTGCGTGTTGTTGGCATGACCCCGAGCCCGTGGGGCGGTGGTGACGGGAAGGGCTGCGCAGCGGGCGAAGGAGGGTCCCCGAGCCGCGCGGAGGAAGGCGTTCGCGCAGGTGGTGACCGTACGGGGACGCTCGGTGATGGTGAGGCCGCGCCCGTCGCGGGTAGACCGTGGGCGGACTCCGCGAGGCCGCGAACCCTCAGCGTCACCGCGGAACGACAACAAGGGGTGACAAGCACCCGAAATCAACACAGAATGGACCCGTACGGCCAGCGCGGGTCCCTGACTTTCCCGACCCGGCCCGCTCAGGATGGGCCCGCCGCGGGCCCACGGCCACCCCGCATCCCCCAGCCGGAGGAGACATGGAAGGCGCCCTGTCTGTGATCGCGCTGGTCGCCGTCGTCATGTCGGCCGGCACGATCGCGGTCGCCGCGCACTTCCGCAAGGAGCGCTCCACCGAGCTGCGCGGGTGGGCGCGTGAGCGCGGGTGGACCTACACCGAGCAGCTCCCCAGTCCGCTGGGGGAGGCCGTCCTCCCCCGCGCCGCCCTCGGGCCGCACCCGCGCGCCCAGCACGTGCTCACCGGCCGCCGGGGCCAGCACCTGGTCGTCGCCTTCGAGCAGACCCACACGGCGGGCAGGGGCGCGGAGCGGGTCCGCCGCGTCCACCGCGTGGTGGCCGTACGCACCCCCGGGCCCAACGCCGAACTACAGATACTGCGCAGACGGGACCTGGACGCCTCCGACGACGACTTCGCCGGCGCCTTCCACGCGTCGGGCAACGACCCCGCGTTCACCGGGGCCGTGCTCGACAGCGTGGTCACCAAGTGGCTGCTGACCGATCCCAGGTCACGGTCCCTTCCCGTACGCTTCAGCGGGGACTACGTCCTCACCTGGGCGGCCATGCGGCTGGATCCCGACCGGGCCGTGACCGCCGCCGACTACCTGATCGCCCTCGTCGAACGGGTCCCCGCCGAGGCCTGGAAACGGCGCGCCCCCGGCTGCTGAGCGGCCCTACGCGCACGTCCGGCCACCCGGCCCCGTCCCGGGAGGCGGATAAAATTCGCCTTGCCCCCGTAGCAACAAGGAGTAACACCCTCATGAGTGACCCCAACGCGACGCACCGCATCTCGCGCGCGGACCTGTTCCGCGACGACGAGGAGGAGACCAACGCCCCGGACCCCAACGCGACCGCGCGCATCTCCCGAGCGGACCTGTTCCGCGACGAGGAGGAGTCCCAGGCGCCCAACGAGCGGCGCTGAGCCGAGACGGCGGAGCGCCCACCCGGTACCCCGGATGGGCGCTCCTCTCGTGTGCGGTCCGGGCCCGAGCGAAGCGCGGGCCCCGAGGGACGCTGCCTAGCGGCGCTCGCGCACCGCGGCGACGATCTCGGCCACCGCCTCGTCCAGCGGCACGCCGTTGTTCTGCGAGCCGTCCCGGTAGCGGAAGGACACCGCGTTCTTGCTGGCGTCCTCGTCACCGGCCAGCAGCATGAAGGGCACCTTCTGCTTCTGGGCGTTGCGGATCTTCTTCTGCATGCGGTCGTCGCTGGCGTCCACCTCGACGCGGATGCCCTCCGCGCGCAGCCTGGCGGCGAGCTCGCGCAGGTAGGGCACGTGCTCGTCGGCGATGGGGATGCCGACCGCCTGCACCGGCGCCAGCCAGGCCGGGAACGCGCCCGCGTAGTGCTCCAGCAGGACGGCGAAGAAGCGCTCGATGGAGCCGAACAGGGCGCGGTGGATCATCACCGGGCGCTGGCGCGAGCCGTCGGCCGCGGTGTACTCCAGGTCGAACAGCTCGGGCAGGTTGAAGTCCAGCTGGATGGTGGACATCTGCCAGGTGCGGCCGATGGCGTCCTTGGCCTGCACCGAGATCTTGGGGCCGTAGAAGGCGGCTCCGCCCGGGTCCATGACCAGGTCCAGGCCCTGCTTCTGCGCGGCCTCGCGCAGGGTCTCGGTGGCCTCCTCCCAGACCTCGTCGCCGCCGACGTACTTCTCCGGGTCCTTGGTGGACAGCTCCAGGTAGAAGTCGTCCAGGCCGTAGTCGCGCAGCAGTTCGAGCACGAAGGTGAGCAGCGAGTCGAGCTCGTCCGCCATCTGCTCCTTGGTGCAGTAGATGTGCGCGTCGTCCTGGGTGAAGCCGCGGGCGCGGGTCAGGCCGTGCACCACACCCGACTTCTCGTACCGGTACACGGTGCCGAACTCGAACAGGCGCAGCGGCAGCTCACGGTAGGAGCGCCCGCGCGCGTCGAAGATCAGGTTGTGCATCGGGCAGTTCATCGGCTTGAGGTAGTAGTCCTGCCCGCCGTCGAGCTGCATGGGGGGGTACATCCCGTCCGCGTACCAGCTCAGGTGCTGGGACTTCTCGAACAGGGTGCTCTTGGTGGCGTGCGGGGTGTAGACGAACTCGTACCCGCTCTCCTCGTGCCGCCGGCGCGAGTAGTCCTCCATGACCCGGCGGACGGTGCCGCCCTTGGGGTGGAAGACCGCCAGACCGGAGCCGATCTCGTCCGGGATGGAGAACAGGTCCAGCTCGGAGCCGAGCTTGCGGTGGTCGCGCTTCTCGGCCTCCTCCAGGAAGGTCAGGTGGTCCTTGAGGGCCTCCTTGCTCTCCCAGGCGGTGCCGTAGACGCGCTGCAACTGCGGGTTGGTCTCCTTGCCGCGCCAGTAGGCGGCGGCGGTGCGCATGAGCTTGAACGCCGGGATGACGCGGGTGGTGGGCAGGTGCGGCCCGCGGCACAGGTCCTTCCAGCACAGCTCGCCGGTGCGCGGGTGGACGTTGTCGTAGATGGTGAGCTCACCGGCGCCCACCTCCACACCGGCGCCCTCCGCGGCCTCGGTGGCGCCGCCCTTGAGCCCGATCAGCTCCAGCTTGTAGGGCTCGGTGGCCAGCTCGGCGCGGGCCTCCTCGTCCGAGACGGCGCGGCGGTCGAAGCGCTGCCCCTGCTTGACGATCTGCTGCATCTTCTTCTCGATGCTCTTCAGGTCGGCGGGGGTGAAGGGCTCGGCGACGTCGAAGTCGTAGTAGAAGCCGTTCTCCACGGGCGGGCCGATGCCCAGCTTGGCCTCGGGGAAGAGCTCCTGGACGGCCTGGGCCAGCACGTGCGCGGTGGAGTGGCGCAGGATCGCCCGGCCCTCCTCGGAGTCGATGGCGATCGGCTCGACGGTGTCGCCCTCGCGCAGTTCCCGGGCGAGGTCGCGCGGCTCGCCGTTGACCAGCGCCGCGATGACGGTCCTGCCGTCGGCCTCCAGAGCCTGGCCCGCCGTAGTGTTCGCCGCCACCGCACGCGGGGTTCCGGCGAGGGTGATGTGCAGCTCAGGCGCGGCGGACACGGTGACTCCTAGGAAGACGTGGATCGATGTCGAACGCGGACCGGCCGCTCCGCGCGGCCGGGCGTGTACTCCCTTCCGATGCTAGCGGCTTCGGGGCGGGGCCGCCCCGGTTGTCCACAGGCCGCGCGGGCGCGCTGGCGGCACGGAACACGTGGTGGGAGGGTGGTTTTCGGTGCCCCTGCCCCGGGGCTCGGTCGGGGATTCGGTCAGGTATTCGGACTCTTCGGGGCGTACCTGCGTTAACCACCCAGAGGCGGGGCAGAGAACCAGACAGGGACTGATCTGTCATGGAACGTCACCTTTCGTGGGACTGTCCACACCCTTACGAAAGGCCATTGATCCCGATGACGGGATCGGTGAGAATCAACAGATGCCCTGGCCATCGCCCCCAGTCGACCCGAATGCATCCACTCGCTTCGACCGAATACTGTGAGCGCATGTCACCGAGCCCCACCAACGACCCGTCGGCCCCGGAGACATCCCCCACCCGCCGCACCCGCGCGCGCAGGTGGCGGCGGATGCGAGCGCGGCTGCGCCTCTTCCGCAGGCGCATGCACACGCACCCCGCGCTGCGCCTGCCCTGGAGCGTGCTCGTGGGGACCGTCGGCGTCGTCGTGATCCTGGCCGGGTTCCTCATGATGGTCGTTCCGGGCCCGGGTCTGGCCTCGGTCATCCTGGGGTTGGTCATCCTCAGCACCGAGTTCCGGTGGGCGCAGAAGGTGGTGCGGCCCGCCCAGGTGTGGTTCCACCGCGCGGAGCGGTACGGGATGCGCCTGAAGGAGGAGTTCTTCCGGCGCCTGCGCGAGCGCAGGGCGGTGCGGCGCGGACGTCCGCTGCCGGACACCCCGTCCGATTAGGGCCCGTTCGACTAGGGCCCGTCCGACTGGAGCGCGTTTCGCCGACGGGGCCGTGCGCACGGCCCGCGCCGGACCCGCGCCGCCCGAATCGGCCCTCGGGCCCTCAGCGGCCCGTGGACGAGCCTGCTGCCGCGTTCACACCGAAGCGCCCGCGCGGGGTTCCCGTCGAAGCACCCCGGGAACGAGAAACGGTCCCACCGGGGGTAACTACCCCCGAGTGGGACCGTCTCAGAGCCGTGTGGGCGATACTGGACTCGAACCAGTGACCTCGTCGGTGTGAACGACGCGCTCTAGCCAACTGAGCTAATCGCCCCGAGCTGCCCGCCTGTCGGCCGGACAAGTAAGACTCTAGCGCACGTTCGGGGGTGCTCGACGCACACGGAACCGCTCGACGAACACCATGTCATGTGATGGAGGTCACACCAATCTTTCGAGGGGATCCCTGGAGTGTCCGCACCCGCCCCCGATCCCCGCAGTGATAAGGAGTTCCCGCCCCCGTGGACCCGTCGAACACCACCCCTTCATTACCTTCTCGTGACGTGGGACACCCAACATTGGGAAATCTTTGGTTTGTCCTGGTCATTACAGTGACGAAGGATCGTGGCGCCGCACCGCGGCACGCCGGGCCCGTCGCACGGGCGGCGAGACCTCCGATCCCACCCACCAAGAAAGCCTCCGTACTCACGTCATGTTCCGCGGGAAGCCGCGTTGGAGCCCGTGAGACGGCAACCGACCCGCGCCGCGACAGCAAGGCCGGACGAGAAAAGGTTTGGCGAACATGAACAGTAGCGACACCACTGCCACCGCCGAGCTGGGCCTGCGGCTCGTGGTCCCCGAACGCACGGCGGTCCCCCTGGTCGCCCGCCTGGACTACAGCGCGGACGACCCGTACGCCATACGGGTCGCCTTCCACACCGGCGAGGACAACCCCGTCGAGTGGATCTTCGCCCGCGAGCTCCTGACCGTCGGCATCGTGCGCCCGGTCGGCGAGGGCGACGTCCGCGTGTGGCCCTCCAAGGACGACAACGGCGACCGCAGTGTGAGCATCGCGCTCTCCTCCCCCTTCGGACAGGCCGAGTTCGACACCCAGGTCTCTCCCCTGGCCGAGTTCCTCCACCGGACCTACGAGATCGTTCCGGCGGGCCAGGAGGGCCAGTTCGTGAACCTCGACGAGGAGATCCAGCAGCACCTGCACTCCTGATCCGCGGGCCCCGGGGCCTTTCGCGGAGCACTCCCGACGGCTGAGGGGGCGGCGCACCACGCGCCGCCCCCTCAGCCGTGCCCGTCCCCGGCGGCGGGGATCAGGGGTCGATGTCGGCCGCGGAGCGCTCCGCGAACACCGACGCGGCCTTGGCCGTGACCGGACCGGGCTCGGCCGACACCGCGCGCCCGTCGACGTGCAGGATCGCCTGCACGTCGCGTCCGGTGGAGGTCAGGAAGGCCTCGGTGACCTCGGGGAGGCGCTCCATGGGCACGTCCTCCTCCTCGCCCCCGAACCACTCCAGGACGAGTTCGCGGGTGACGCCCGCCAGCGGGCCCGCCGACAGCGGCGGGGGGGGCCGCCNGGTGACCAGCCTGCCGTCCAGCACCACGAAGACGTTGCTGCCGGTGCCCTCGCACAGGTTGCCGCTCACGTTGCGGAAGACCGCCTCGCTGGCGCCGCGCTGCTTGGCGTGGGCCAGGGCGCGCACGTTGTCGGCGTAGGAGGTGGTCTTGAGCCCGGCCAGGGCCCCGAACTCGTTGCGCGGCCAGGGGACCGTCGCCACGTCGGCGTACGGGGCGATCTTCGGGAAGGGACCCAGGGCCACGATGGCGGTCTGCTCGCCCGGGGAGCGGTCCGAACCCAGCGGCCCGGCTCCGTCGGTGACCGTGATGCGCACCCGGGCGTCGGACAGGTCCGGGTTGGCGGCCACCGCTCGGGCGACGCCGTCGGCGATCAGCTCCAGGTCGGGCTCGGCCATGCCCAGCCCCTCCGCGGAGCGGGCCAGCCGCCTGAGGTGGCGGGTGAGGGCGAAGGGGCGGCCCCCGCGGGCCCGCACCGTCTCGAAGACCCCGTCACCCACCGTGATCCCGTGGTCGACCACGGGAATGCGCGCCTCGCTCTCGTCGACGACGGTGCCGCGGCCGTACCCGGCACCCGCGATCCACACCTTCATCTGCCACCCCCACGTTCTCAAGAGCCCAGGTAGGGCCGGTGTCCGCACGATCCTCCCACCTTGTCGGCGCGTCGTGGCCCGCTCCTTCCGTAACCTCCGTACGGCGGGTTGGCAAGTCCCGTGACCGGCACCGGCCGATGGTCCGGCGCCCGTGCCCGTTTTGCGGCGGTATCGCGACTGGTCACACGGCTCGGCGGCCGGGGCGGCCCACCCGGAATCCACCGTGGCGACCGGACAGATAAGTTACGAATGACTATCATCTGGGCAACGCTTATGCGGGACCGGTGGCAGCCGGGTTCGGAGCCCTCCCCCAAGGCACCTCGGCGGCGGCCCGCAGTGCGCGTGTCCCAAGTCACGCACGACGACTGACAGAGCAAAAGAGAGACATGACCCCACCGAGTACCGCCCGCGGAGAGCTCAGCTGGTTGCTGGACGATCTCCTCACGCGTGCCTCCGGTACGCAGCACGCCATCGTCCTGTCCACCGACGGGCTCCTCATGGCCACCTCCAGCGGACTGGACCGTCCCGCCGCCGAGCACCTGTCCGCGATCGCCTCGGGGCTGCACAGCCTCGCGGGCGGGGCGAGCAAGCAGTTCGCCGCGGGCGGCATCCGCCAGAGCATCATCGAGATGGACCGCGCCTTCCTTTTCGTCGCCGCGGCCGGAGAGGGCGCCTGCATGGCGCTGATGTCGGACTCCGACAGCGACGTGGGCCTGATCGCCTATGAGATGAACAAGGTGATCGAGAGGGTCGGCCAGTACCTCTCGGCGCCTCCCCGACCCGACATGCCCTCCTCGCCAGCCCACGTGGAGAAGTAGTTCCCGCCGCCCCCGGCGGGTCGGCGGGACCTGCCACGGCGGGGGACGGGTG